>NZ_ALJG01000265.1 GCF_000286315.1 Paenisporosarcina sp. TG20
TTTGGAACACCCTTTTTCTATTGGTAAATTTAAAATTTCACACAACTAACGGAAATCTGGCGCCATTCATGTCATACTAATCCACAATACGTACATGAGAGCAAGATTGACGTTTTACCAGTTCATGGGGAACAATGATACGCTTAACTGGCACTTTTGGATTGGCCAAAATTTGTATTATACTCTTTGCTGCTTGGTAACCAATCTCGAAGATATTAATTTCGACTGAAGTCAATGGCGGATTGGACAGTTCGGCAAATAATACGTTGTTGAAACTTAGTATTGATATATCATCCGGTACGGAGATATTCATTTCTGATAAGGTATTGAGCACACCAAGTGCTATTAAATCATCTGCCACTACTAAAGCTGTTGGTGGATTTTCTAAGTTCATGAGCTTCTTAATCGCTTTTTGTCCGCCTACACGTAAAAATTGACTGTGGACAATATAATCGTCATTACTTTGGATTCCCGCATCTCTTAAAGCCTTTTCATATCCAAGTAATCTTTCGACGGTGACAACAAAGTTTAAATCTCCTCCAATAAAACCTATTTGTTCGTGGCCTAGCGTAAGTAAATAATTGGTCACTTCCTTTGCCGCAATGTAATTATCGTTATCAACATATGTAATCAGTTCTGCGTCCTTAAATGGTTTTCCAATTACTACAAATGGAAAATTTCTTTCCCTTAAATAATTTAATACTTTATCTTCAATACGAGAGTAAAGCAGAATAACACCATCTACACGTCCACCTTGAACCATTTGAATGACACCTTCAAAAATCTCTTCATCCGTATTTCCCGTGTTTATTTGTAGCGCATATTGTCGCTCATTTGCACCTTCACTTAATCCTCTGAAAACAGCAGGGAAAAATGGATTTTGGTAAAATACATCTGTTGAGTTTAGAAGAACTAGTCCGATTACTTTAGTTGATTGATTGGCTAAACTACGTGCGATAAAGTTTGGATGATAACCAAGCTCATCCATTGCTGCTCTAACTATAATTTTAGTTTTTTCACTAATTCGAGGATTATTTGCAATGACCCTCGATACAGTTGATGGCGCGACATTTGACAATTTTGCAACGTCTTTAATTGTAACGGCCAAAGCTCATCCTCCTTTTTTTAAATAAAGACTAGTAGATTGTTTTAATATAAGTATACAATTGATTAATTAGAAACACTCATCAATTTGATGAAGTTAATCTTTTACTACTCAAGAATCGTTTAAACCTAAATAAAATAATAACAATGAATGCAAGTAAAACAACTGAAATGGCTAAAAAATATGAGATGTTTAAGTTACTTTTAACAGAAATGATAAATATCTCAGAGGACTCAGATATAACTTCTATCTTATATTTACCTCCACTTTCACTAACAATAATACCCTCAAGTAAACCAGTTAATTCTTTATTTAGTGGTAAGTCTTTGTTATCTAAAATGACAGTTTGTGATTTAGTTGTATTGTTAATGGCGACGATAATTGTTTCATCTAAATAACTGCGTTTATAAACAGCCATACCAGCTTCTTCATGTAATAATTCTAATTCCCCCCTCGAAAGAGCAGGGTACTGTTGGCGAAGCTCTCCAATCTTGGTTAAGTAATTAATCAATTCATTGTCTGCATCGAAGTTCATCAATCTTCTGTTATCTGGATCTTCTCCACCGTCCAAAGCAATCTCAGAGCCATAATAGACAATTGGAATCCCGGGCGCTGTGTATAAATAAGTTAGCGCCAATTTCCAACGAGTGACAATGTCTTGCTTATTTTGAATAATATCTCTAGTAAATCTAGTCATATCATGGTTATCCATGAAGTTACCCAACAGTTCAGGTCGTTTGAAAAATGCTTTATTGCGTTCTAATGAACTGAACAACCATCCAAGGCTCTGATCCGGCTTCGAAAAAGTTGTACGAAGATGTTCATTTTGTGAAAAATCGACAAAACTATCTATTCCTGTTTCCTCATATGCAGCTACAACACGAAGATCATTATGCCAGACTTCCCCCAACAAGTAAAAATCATCTTTTACCGACTTAACCTCGCTGGAAAAATCACGCCAAAAATCTTTTGGCACATGCTTGACTGTGTCTAGTCGATAGCCATCCACATCAGTTTCTTGAATCCACCACTTTGCAGCATCCAACAAATATTTACGAGTTTCAGGGGTATCTTGATTGAAATCTGGCAAATCAAAAAGCCAGTTGTTTTCTACTTCTTGTTGGTTATCCCAATTAATAATAGGTTTTTTTTCATGAAACCAATCTGCTTTCTTATCTTCATTTATCCAGGGATGATTTGGCCCTACATGGTTGACGACAAAATCCAGAATCACTTTCATGTCGCGTTTATGCGCTTCTTGAACCAGGGTTTTGAATTCTTCTATCGTTCCGAAGTGCTCTTCCGTCTCATAAAAGTCATTAATCCACTATCCATGATACCCTTTTTCTTCGTTATCGAACACAGGTGTCAACCAAATCGCTGTGAAACCCATATCACTTATATAATCAAGTTTATCAGTGATTCCCTTAAAATCCCCACCGTTATAAGCCTTTTGGTCGGCAACATTTACTTTAAAATCATTTGAACTATCTGCATTATTAAATCGATCGACCATAATGAAATAAATAATTTCATCCTGATATTTTCGTTCTTCTTTTTCTACAGCACTTACTGGAAATGCGCAAAAAAGAAGATACGGAAATAACATGAGTGCTACTAATGTTTTCCTCATTTCCGCTCCCCTTCATATTACCTTATTACACTATAAAATTATCCTTTTGTACCGCCTGCTGTCAAACCAGATACGAAGTATTTTTGAAACATTAAGAAAAGAATGGCAATTGGTATAGCAATCAATACCGATCCTGCAGCAAACTTTGTAAATTCATTACCAAATTGCTTAGCGACCAATTCATATAAACCAACTGCTAGAGTGAATTTTTCTTCATCTCGTAGCAAGATTCTAGCTAGAATGAAATCTCCTAAAGGTGCGATGAACGTGAATAAAGCTACAACCGCGATGATTGGCTTTGCTAGTGGCATGACTATTTGGAAGAAGATACGGAAATGTCCAGCACCGTCCATTTTTGCTGATTCATCCAGCTCTTTTGGTATCGTGTCTAAGTATCCTTTCATTAGCCAAGTATTCATTGGAATGGATCCACCAACGTAAACTAAAATCAAACCAATATGTGTATCAATTAAACCTGTACGATTTGCTAATACGTAAATGGCGATTAAGGCAGCGAAGTTTGGGATCATCTGTAATATTAGGAAAGTTAATAAACCATTTTTCCGCCCAATAAAACGGTATCGAGAGAAGGAATATGCCGTAAATGATACGGAAATAACAGATAAAACCATCGTAATAATACTAATCTTCATCGAATTCCAATACCATATCAGGTAATTTGAATTTTCCGAATCAAACAAGTATTTATAATGCACGAGTGATGGGTTATCCGGGAACATTTTTGATCCTGATAAGCTTTGCCCTGGGTTTAATGATGAACCAACTACCCAAAGTAATGGATAAATGATGATGAAAACCACTGCTAAGATAATGATATAAGAGATTGTGAGTCGGATTAATTTACTTTTTTTATTGCTCATATTACATCATATCCTCCTCTTGAAATGACTTGGTTCTCTTAAATTGCCATAGCGCAACTGATATAACAATGATGGAAAGAATCATGGTAACTGCAGCTGCTTTACCATATTGTGCACTTGTCATCGTTAAACGATAAATCCATGAAATCAAAATGTCAGTTCCACCTGCATTTTGTCCAGGTATCGCTGGTCCGCCACCATTAAATAAGAAAATAACATTGAAGTTATTAAAATTAAACGTATATTGGGTGATTAGTATTGGTGCAGTTGCAAATATGACAAGCGGCAAAGTAATCGAGAAAAACTTTTGCATAATTGAAGCTCCATCAACTGTTGCTGCTTCATACAATTCATCAGGTATAGATTGTAGGACACCCGTTGTCATGGCAAAGATGAATGGGAAACCAAGCCATGTTTGAATCATAATTAACGCTAGACGCGTCCACATTTCATTCGTCATCCAAGGTATGCCTTCCATACCAAGAAACGGTAAAATCGTACGATTAATGACACCGAATGTTTCATTAAACATTCCCGAGAAAATTAATATTGTGATAAAAGCAGGAACTGCCCAAGGTAGAATCATGATGGTACGAATGATGGCTTTCCCTTTAAGATCTTTTTGATTTACTAAGATAGCTAAGAAAATACCTAGTGCAACTTGTAAAGTGGTAGCACCAAAGGTCCATACAATGGTCCATGCGAGTACAGCAAAGAATGTTGTACGCCAAATATCAAGTCTAAAAATATCAACAAAGTTTTGGAAACCAATCCAATCCACCAAATTATTAGGTGGGGAATGATATAAATCATAATTTGTAAATGCTAGTAGTAATACGAATAAAATAGGGAAAATAACTACGAAAATTAATAAAAAGAATCCTGGTGTAATCATTAAATATGGGAAACCATTATCAATTAAATTATGGTATTGTTTTCGAACTGAGTTGACGGCAATACCTAAGTCACGTCTCTTCCCATTCTGATGAGCATCATAAAGATTAAAAGCATATATTGCGAGACCCATAATTGTAATGATAATGGCAATTATTCCATCAATCAAAAGAAAAACGGAATGATCTAACTTAGGAATTTCACCTAATGTCACGATACCCCAAAAGCCTTCACCAATCATTTCGAAAAAAACAAATCCAAATGATGAGGAAAAGATGAGAAATATCAATCCTTTTAATAACTGTTTATTATAAAATTGACCGAGCCCTGGAATGATGGATAGTAGTAAAGCGTTTCTTTTATGGTTTGTTGTGGTTTGTAAGTTATCCATTTATGTTAGCCTCCCTTTCTATTCTAGGAGAAAGTATTTGAGTTATGTATCAGTCGATTTAAACCAGATGAAGCTACAATTAATTTGCAAGACTCATCTCATTTAAAGAGAAAGAGTTTTAAATAAAATAAAAGGACAGGCCATACCTTCTTTAGAAGGTACCGCCCTTATCCTTTTCATCACCTTATTTATCGGGGTGATTTGTTTCGATATTGGTGGTAATTGATTTTACAGCTTCGTCTAAAGCTTCTTGTGGCTGGGCTTTACCAGTAGCCAAAGTTTGTAGTGCTGTTGCCATTGGTCCCCAAACTTCAGCCATTTCAGGAATATTTGGCATTGGAACAGCATATTGAGATTGAACTGCTACTGCTTTCGCACCTTCATTGTCAGCGATAATTGGATCATCGACTAATGCAACGTTCGCTGGAATCTCAGAGACTGCCACAAAACGAGCTTTTGAGTTTTCATCGTTTGATAAGTGTTCAATTAATTTAGTTGCCCAATATGGATTTTTTGTGAATTCAGTTACATGCCATCCTTTAACACCCATGAATGTTTTCACTGGCTCACCGTTAGGCAATGTTGGCATCGGTACAATGCCGATATCAATTCCTGCATCACGCATACCTTGGAACGCCCATGGTCCGTTCATGACTGCAGCAACTTTACCTTCGTTAAATAATCCATCCATAGCTGCGCCGCCACTCTCACCAATAATACCTTTAGGGAATAGTCCTTCTTGGTACCATTGTTGAATGTAAGCCGCTCCTTCTACTGCGCCTTCGTTATTTAAACCGATATCGTCACGGTCTAAACCTTCAGCTGCTTCGTTGAATACATATCCACCCATACCTGCAATCGCACCGTGTGCGAAATAGAAGTTGTCCCAAAGTGCAAGGAAACCATAGTTATCGCCTTTAGTGAAATCTTTAGAGAATGCGTAAAGTTCATCCATTGTTTTTGGAGCTTCTTCCATCAACTCTTTATTATAAATTAAAACTGGTGTTTCTGTTGCTTTCGGTAGACCGTATAATTTGCCATCATACATTTGAGCAGTTACTGAAGACTCGCTGTATGTTTCTAGAACTGTTTCATCTACAGTAATTTCTTGGATAAGACCTTCAATAACTACTTGACCGATTTGATCATGTGGAAGAGTCACTACGTCTGGTGCACTTCCAGATGGACCATCAAGACGTAATTGATCACGAATTTTATCCGCCATATTTAATTCTTTAAATTCAACTTCAATACCATGCTCTTCTTCAAATGAAGCTATTGCAGCAGGTAACCAATCTTTACTCTTGTCTATATCTTCCCAAATAACCAATTTTTCAGGTTTGGCCTCTTCAGTCACTTCTTCTGTACCGTCTTCTCCAGCGTCATCTGGTGTAGTTTCTTCTGCACGATCAGGTGCACAAGCAGCTAAAATTGCAAGCAGAAAGACAAGCATCATCACTAATAAATTCTTTTTCATCATGACCCTCCTAATATCTATTTTATATTTAATACAACCGTTTGCACAAAGAACGAAAAGATTGTAAAAATGAAAACGTTCTCATTATATTTCAAGCAATTAATGAAATATAGTTAGGGATGTTTTTATAAACTCTTCGTATTTTACTAAGTTACATGTTTTTGTGAAAGCGATTGCACAACTTTAATTATAATGATTGTTTGATAATTTACAATACTTTTTTATAATTTAATATAATGGAATGTAGAAAGCAGAAAATGCACTCTTGCTCGAAAGTTTTAGTTCGAATTATGAATACACGATTACATACCCTTCCAAGAAAGGAAATATGACAAATCTCTATGTTGCACGAGCTTTCACCTAATCAATCCAAGCCTTGGTTTGAATTGTAAAAGAATATTTACAGTTTAATATTGAGTTACTTGTATTATTTTGTTAATCTGAAATGAAGTTTTAATATTTTGTACTCAATCAATTTAATTATATAAGGAGTGGTTTATATGGAACGATCTGCAATTTTTCACCGACCTGGAAATAATGATTCCTATATTTTTGATGATTCGACTTTGGCTATTAGAATTAAAACAAAAAAAGATAATGTAGACAGCATCCAGCTTCTTTATGGCGATCCTTATATGTGGAAAGATGGGAAGTGGATATTCCAAAAAATGAACATGTTATTAAACGCTACAGATGCTCTATTTGATTACTGGGAAGTTAAAATTACACCACCACATCGAAGAATTCGATATGGCTTTGAATTGCATTCCCATGAAGAAATCCTTTTCTACACAGAAAAAGGTTTTTATGAAGAAGCTATCGATGACTGTTCCTATTATTTTTGCTTCCCATACCTTCATGCATCCGAACTTTTCGATGCACCAGCTTGGGTTAAAGATACATATTGGTATCAAATTTTCCCAGAAAGATTCGCTAACGGAAGCCCCACAAAAAACACAGATAATGTGATTCCTTGGGGATCAGCTGAACCTACACAAAGCAATTTCTTTGGTGGAGATATCGAGGGAATCATTCAACATCTCGATTACTTAGTGGACCTTGGCATAAATGGTATTTATTTAACACCCATTTTCACGGCACAATCCAACCATAAGTATGACACAATTGATTATTTTGAAATAGATCCTCAATTTGGGACGAAAGAAGATTTTAAAAGATTAGTAAAAGAATGCCATGCACGAGGTATTAAAGTGATGCTTGACGCTGTTTTTAATCATTGCGGGTATTATTTCCCACCATTCCAAGACGTATTGGAAAAAGGGAACCAGTCAGACTATCTCAACTGGTTTTATCCACATAACCTCCCGCTCCATGGAGGACAACATCCGAACTATGAGACCTTCGGGTTTGTAGAATCTATGCCAAAACTTAACACTCAACACCCAGAAGTTGAGAAATACTTACTTGATGTTGCTTCCTATTGGATCAAGGAATTTGATATTGATGGATGGCGTCTCGATGTTGCAAATGAAGTTGACCATCAATTTTGGAGAAAGTTCCGCGCGGTTGTTCGTAAACAAAAACCAGATCTCTATATTCTCGGTGAAATATGGCATGATTCGATGCCTTGGCTCCTAGGTGATCAGTTTGATGCGGTCATGAACTATCCCTTTACAACCAATGTATTAAATTTATTAGCGAAGCAAACAATTTCAGCTCAAGAATTCATGAATTCCATGACAACTGTTATTCAGAGTTATCCTAAAAATGTCATGGACGTCACATTTAATCTAGTAGGTAGCCATGACACTCCTAGAATACTTACAGAATGTCAGGAAGATTTAAACCGAGTGAAACTTATATATACTCTTCTATACACGTTTATAGGGTCACCATGCATGTACTACGGAGACGAAATTGGTATGACAGGCGGTAGTGACCCTGGTTGTCGTAAATGCATGGAGTGGAATCAAGACAATCAAGATTTAGATTTACTTGATCATGTTAAAAAATTAATTTCCCTCCGTCAAACAGAAAAATTACTGGCAAATGAGGGAGACTTCCAATTCTTAAATCATATACAAACAGAAATTGTTGCTTACCGAAAATATCAGGGTGACCGAAATGTATTGGTCATCATCAACCCTACAAATAACGAACAAATTTTCAAGATTCCTTACTCACTTAAAGGATTAGTCATTAATAATATGTGGTCTGAAGAGCAATTTATTTCAAATGTTGAGACTAATCAAGTTAAACTTGAACCTTTTGGATTTCGTATTTTAGCTTATCGACTTGGTACAGCAGTTGAAACTATTTAAATTTTCTCTTTAATTTTGTCCGTGTAAAACGAGGGTACTGAAAAACTTACCTTCTTAAAATTTGTAGTGTTTAAATGGAAAAGGCAACATTTCGTCTGATTTTGAACGAAATATTGCCTTTTCTTTTGTATTACTTACTCTTACTCTGATTCCTTTATTAATGTCATAGATGAAAGAAAGTATATTTCCAGGTGATTGAAGTGGAAGGCGGTGAAAAACAACTGCGCCTGCATCGCTACGCTAACTTCGAAACATGCAAGTACGCTGCAACGAAAATAACCTGTACTAGTCCATAAGCTGAAAAATTATAAATACTTTTTCAATGACCTCTGAAAAACACCTTTGTCTTATCTAGTAATACGACAACTAGATAAGTCAAAGGTGTTTCTTCTTGTCTCACTTGATTATTACTATTTTTATTATTATTTTGATTCGACAATTAATGTTACTGGGCCATCGTTAGTCAAGGTAACATTCATCATCGCTCCAAAGACGCCGGTCTCAACTTGAAGATTCTTGTCAACGAGTTCTTGGTTAAATAACTCCCATAGTGGTTTCGCGACTTCCGGTTTAGCAGCTTCGCTAAAACTTGGGCGTCTCCCTTTTTTGGTATCACCATATAGAGTAAACTGAGAAATTGATAAAATAGCTCCACCCGTTTCAAAGATAGAGCAGTTCATTTTACCTTCATCATCTTCGAATAAACGTAGATTGGCTATCTTTTCAGCTACATAACGAACATCTTCTTTTGTATCTTCATGTGAAATACCAACGAGAAGAACATACCCATGATCAATTTGACCGGTTACTTCCCCTTCGACTTCCACTTTTGCAAAAAGACTTCTCTGTAATACGACTCTCATAAAAATAACCTCAATTCGTCATACGTTTAACAGAATATATTTCAGGAATTTGTTTAATACGTTCCACAGTCTTTTGTAAATGCGCAATATTTGTAATCATAATAGTCATATTAATGGTTGCAATTTTATCCCGATCTGCTTTTCCGCTAACCGCAGTAATATTCGTTTTGGATTCATTTACGACCTGCATGACTTCGTTTAATAAACCGGGACGATCAAATCCAGATATTTCAATCTCTACTTGATATTCTTTACGATTTGCCGTTAGTGGTTGGCCCCACTCAACATCAATTATCCGTTCGTTACCATTTGCAGCTTGTACATTCGGACAATCTTCGCGGTGAACTGAGACCCCACGACCTTTTGTAATGAATCCAATGATTTCATCACCTGGAACCGGATTACAACATCTTGACAACCTAATAAGAAGATTTTCAACCCCTATTACGACAACACCCGAGTCAGTAATTTTACGAATGGTTGGTGAGTTCATTTCTTTCGTGATTTTTTCTAATGATTCTTCATGATCACGAACTTTACGCATTTTTTCTGCTAATCGATTAACGACTTGTTGTGCTGTGATTCCATTAAAACCAACGGCAGCATACATATCTTCTTCGCTCGTGAAATTAAATTTCTCACAGACACGTTTGATATTTTCGTTTACTAATACTTCTTTCACATCAAACTCTTGAGATTTTATTTCTTTCTCAATCATTTCATGGCCTTTATGGACGTTATCGTCACGGACTTGCTTTTTAAAGAATTGCTTAATTTTATTTTTCGCTTGTGATGATTGAGCGATTTTCAACCAATCTCTACTTGGACCAAATGATTGTTTTGAAGTTAATATTTCTACAATATCCCCTGTTTTTAAAATGGTATCAAGTGGCACCATTTTGCCGTTTACTTTTGAACCAATCGTTTTGTTGCCAACTTCTGAGTGGACTCGATAGGCAAAATCAATGGGAACCGACCCTGCTGGAAGTTCCATGACATCTCCTTTTGGGGAAAATACATAGACCATATCAGAGAATAGATCGAATTTAAGAGACTCCATAAACTCTTCCGCATTTGACGATTCATTTTGATACTCTAAAATTTCTCTGAACCAAGTGAGTTTTGTATCAACCGATTTATTCGATGATTCTAACTGTTTTCCTTCTTTATAGGCCCAATGTGCCGCTAACCCAAACTCTGCGATGCGATGCATTTCCTCTGTACGAATTTGAACTTCTAAAGGATCACCTTGTGGACCAACAACCGTTGTATGGAGAGACTGATATAGATTTTGTTTTGGCATAGCAATATAATCTTTGAAACGTCCAGGCATAGGCTTCCAAAGAGTATGGATGATTCCTAAAACAGCGTAACAATCTTTAATACTCTTGACTGTAATTCGAACAGCAAGTAAATCATAAATTTCATTAAATTGCTTGTTTTGTACCATCATCTTTTTATAGATGCTATAAATATGTTTTGGACGCCCAAATAAATCCGCCTCAATTTCAACGTTTGCGAGTTCGACTCTAATACCTTCCATGACATTTTTTAAATAATCTTCCCGTTCGTTACGTTTACGTTTCATTAAATTCACAATACGATAATATTGTTGTGGATTTAAATAACGCAATGAAATATCTTCAAGTTCCCATTTAATTGTAGAAATTCCTAGACGATGAGCAAGAGGTGCAAATATTTCTAGCGTTTCACTCGCTTTAATTAGCTGTTTTTCAACTGGTTGAAACTTCAATGTACGCATATTATGTAAGCGATCAGCTAACTTGATTAAAATAACACGAATATCTTGCGCCATGGCAACAAACATTTTACGATGGTTTTCAGCTTGTTGTTCTTCTTTTGACATAAACTTGATTTTACTTAACTTCGTTACTCCTTCGACTAACAAAGCAACCTCTTCGCTGAATTCACGGACGATATCTTCCCTATGGATGTCAGTATCTTCTACGACATCATGTAAAAACCCTCCAGCTACTGTTTCGGGATCCATTTGTAATTCCGCTAATATCCCTGCGACTTGAATCGGATGGATAATATAAGGCTCACCCGATTTTCTGAATTGTTCTCTATGTGCATACTCCGCCATAGCATATGACTTTTTGACAAACTCCACGTGATTGTCATTCATATAAGTAGCGACTATTGAAAACACTTCTTCAGCTGTAAATATTTGGTCTTTAGCCATGTCGATAACCAGACTCCATTCACTTTCGATATGTATATGTAATTCCTATTGTATAAAAAAAAAGATGAACTTGTAAAGTCCACCTTTAATACTCTTAAAATTGCATTAAAGTACAAATGTCGTATCCTTTTAATTTTTCGCGTCCATCAAGATAAGTTAACTCGATTAAAAAAGCGCAACCCGCAACAATTCCACCCATTTGTTCAACGAGTTTTATAGTTGCTTCTACTGTCCCACCAGTTGCGAGTAAGTCATCAACAATTAAGACACGTTGACCTGGTTTAATTGCATCTTTGTGCATTGCTAAGACGTTCGTACCATATTCAAGGTCGTACTCAACACTAATTATTTCACGAGGTAATTTTCCTTCTTTTCTAACAGGTGCAAAGCCTTTTTCCATAGCATATGCTACAGGGCAACCAATTATAAATCCACGAGCTTCGGGACCAACAATCATATCTACGTTCTTTAATTTCGCATATTCCACGATTTGATCAGTTGCGTATTTGAAAGCAGTACCATTATCCATAATTGTTGAAATGTCTTTAAAACGAATTCCTGGTTTTGGCCAATCTTCAACAATTGTAACATATTTCTTTAAATCCATAATTGCTCCTCCTCAGGAACGGTCTGCTCGGCTAAGCGTTCATCAAACCATTGTCTTAGTTCCATATATGGCGCATACAACAACTTTTGTTCCAGTTGCATTTGACGTTCGCGCGATTGATAGACTAAAGACTCCGCAAGATCTCTTTTTTCACCAATTTCTTGCATATCAATTCGTCCACTATTTATTTTAACAAATCCGAGGTCAAAAAACACCTCTGTCATGAAAAATAATATACTTGTGCTCCATCCTTTATGTTTAGCTAACTCTTTCACATTCTCTTGTAAGTCAAATGAAGAACGTTTTGCTAAAAATCCATAGTACCATTTAAAATGGTCCCGACTAGGCATACCCTCAAAATAAGTCGATTCAGGGGCATAAAAATGAGCATAAATTCGCTTAGGTTGAATATGTGTCAAAACTGTTTCTAACATTTTTTCATTCTTAGGAATATCAAGTAAAACTATATGGTTTTTTGGAAAAGGTAAGTCTTGTGTCTCTGAAATCAACACAATATTTATGTTTAATAATGACTCGAAATGTTGAACCGTGCTTTTTTCAAATGCTAGATATAGGGTTTGCTCTTGATGAATTTTTTGATTCCATCTGTTCACTTGACGAATACCTCGTATATCATACAATTGCCATTTATCGGACTTCGCATCTTCAATCATAAATTGTGGTTTTTTACGACCATTCCATTCATTGATCTGAATATCACCTATAAATGATACTTCCACACCTGGAGTTAATTCATCAACTAAATGCCCTTGACTAAAGCCTACTGCATCTATTGAGTCTGGTCCATCCGACAGTTCCATTTTCACATGATTTTGATTTGCTCCAATTTTTCTCATCGACGTAATACTTACTTCTTCAATACAATACATTGGTTTAGGAAATCCCATTCCAAACGGTCCAAGCTTTTGCAATGACTCAATCGATTTCAAATCAATTTCATCGATTTTAATAGAAATATCGATTTGTTGAATAGGCTGTAAATCCTCTTCTGTTAATGCTTCTATTGCTTGCGTTTGTAAACGATTACGCAAGTCATCCACTTGTTCAATTGGTAAAGTCATTCCTGCAGCCATTGGATGACCGCCAAAATGTGGTAAAATGTCACGGTTTTTAGCTAATTCATTGTATAAATGAAAACCTTCAATGCTTCGTCCGGATCCTTTGGCTATCCCTTTTTCTGAATCAAGACCAAGAACAATGGTTGGCCGATAATACTTTTCTACTAGTCTTGAAGCCACAATCCCTACTACGCCAGGATTCCAGCCTTCTTTAGCCAGGACAATCACTAGTGGATCTTTCCCTGATTCTTCGGATTCCACCATTGTTATGGCTTCTTCAGTCATTTTACTGACAATACCTTGTCTTTCTTTATTATGCGTATCTAAAACTTTTGCAAGAGAGGTTGCTTCAACTGAGTCCGTTGATAAAAACATCTCTACAGCGGGACCAGCATCAGCTAATCTTCCAAGTGCGTTTATACGTGGTCCAAATAGAAACCCAAGCGTTTCTTCATTTATTTGATCTTGTTCAGTCCCAGAAACTTGGCATAATGCAGAAATAGCCGGTCGTTTTGACATTCGAAGTTGTTTAATTCCTTGTTGCACAAAGTAACGGTTTTCATCCTGTAAGGGAACTAAGTCAGCTATTGTTCCAATGGCAACGAGTTCTAGCAAGTTTTTTGGTATTTCACCGAGTAGTGCATGTGCTACCTTAAAAGCTACGCCAACGCCAGCAAGTTCGCCAAAAGGGTATGTTCCTTGAGGATGTCTTGGATGAATGATGACGTCAGCAGGTGGAAGAATTTCTCCTGCTTCATGATGATCCGTTACGATAACGTCCATTCCTAAGTCTTTGGCTAGTTGAATCTCATTTATTCCTGAAATACCATTATCGACAGTAATTATTAAATTTACACCGTCTTCAAATGCCTCTTTAAATAACCGTTCACTTGGACCATAGCCATCCACAAAACGGTTGGGTATTACATAAGTAACTTGGGCATTCAGTTGTTGAAGAGCAGTCACTATTACGGTGGTGCTTGTCACGCCATCGGCATCGTAATCACCGTACACTAAAATTAGTTCTTCGTTTTCAATTGCGCTTTTGATGCGAGCAACGGCACGGTCCATGCCATACAATAGAAACGGATCATGTATTGAAGTTTCATCCATATGTAAAAATGCCTTTGTTTTATTAACGTCAACAAAACCTCGAGATGCAAGAAGTTTCGCGGAGACTTTAGGAATCTTTAATTCTAGTTGTAAATGTTGAACGATTTGATCATCTGGGTGTTCCAAACGCCATCTCTTTTTAGATTCAATCATCTTTAAATCACTTCCTCATATCTTTCATTATAACCTATCTAGCGTCACCTGTAATTGAAGTTTTCTAGACAAAAAATTCCTTTAGCTAATCTAGACTGAACATAGTATCAACTTTGGTTTACTGTTATGATTTCCGTTAC
>NZ_ALJG01000266.1 GCF_000286315.1 Paenisporosarcina sp. TG20
CCTGTCTAAAATTAACGGATTATTAATATAAATTCCAATTAAATGTTCGTGTTTATTATCTAATTGAGAAGTTATGAAATTGAGTCAATTGACTATAGAATTCTACGGCTCTCCGTGAGAAGTGAAATAAATAATTTTTCAGCAAACTTCGATTATAGCGATGCTACTCACGTTTTTTCTAACTAATTTCTAAAGATCTATAAAAAATTGTTTTGTCAAATTAAGCGAGACAAAATATCTTGATCTGCATGTTCCATGAAATACTCAATGGGTGTTTGGTAATTTAGTGATTTTCTGGGTATATGGTTTCTGCGTAAAGCAACACTAGATATATAAATTTGTGTAACAGGACGAAAATCCATTTCTTTAGGCAATCCATTCTGACGAAGAATGTTCATTTAAAGCTCTTTGAGAAGGCGTTCCTGGATCAGCGAAATAAATATCAATATCATGATGATTACTGATATTTTTCCAATTAGAAAATTCTTTACCAAAGTCGAAGATAATTAGTTTAAATAAGTGTTTCGGTAATTGATCAATATTCGTACGTCCGTAATTTGATTTATTCTCTGTATACGTAAGGTAAATATCAAGCGCTGTGAAACCGTCAAGCACCTGCTCGATAGATTGTTTCATGACCACGCTTTAAGTTTTTGGCTATTTTTCGTTCAGTATGACCAATGGAATGGTATTCTTCTATGAATATCAGTTCTGTTTTGGTAAGATGGGTGTAGGACATGTCTGATGCACTCTCCTTATTAACTTTTGTCGGTTATAACTTGAGTGTATCATGACATGTCTTTTGATAGTGTCTCGCTTAATTATACAATCCGCGAAATTAAAATATTCTCCTTTATACATTATATCAATGTTCTATAATATTCCAAACGAGGCGGAATGAAAGTAGAAAAGGTTGAACATGTTGAGCAGGTGTTAAGGGGAATTCTAGATGATTATCCAGAGATTTTGTATGGTTCTAAGAGTGTGGTTTAATAATAGTCGTCTAGTATGAGTCAATTTGAAGCCGTGCCCCACGGAAAGCGTCCGCTTGGAGCGAAAATCAACTTTGTTCGTATTTTATTACTAGATTTTTTATTATGAAAATGACTCAGTATATATAAATAAATGTTAAATTCGGTTAAAAGTGGCCGTTATTAAGTTGAAATTCTCGTTTAGTAGTTTATTTAATTTGAAAGTAATTTTCATTATGTTATAATAATACTTAGAAAAGCATAAACTAAAAAAGACTGAATGGTGTAACCAGCACCATTCAGCCATGTAATAGCAGGTTCCCTACAAGGGTGTCAGCGTAAATAGTGAGAAATAACCCATCTTGGCTGCTAACTCAAGGATGGGTTATTTTTTTTGGTTAAAGGACAATATCAAAACGACTAAAGTTGCAAAAGCTATTGCAAACATCAGACTTTCAGCTACTGACACAGGCACCACCCCCTTTCAGGAAGTGAGCCAACCACCCTTGAGTACCTATACTAATACACCCCAATCATACCATTATTAACACAAGATTACTTGGGTATAATGGTTGAAATAAATAGTCGTACTCTTGCATTCAACGACTATTTATAGTGGGGAATTTTAAGTTTACAATTTTCCTCCAGTGGATTATAGGGTGACAAATTGCACTGTTTCAAAGCTTAACTATGACCGGTGAGATATACTATTATTAGAACAGGAGTTGTTGATCAATGTTAAAGAAACAGTTAGAAAAACATATAGCATATGCACTAACTACAGAAGAGAAAAAGTTGGATTTATATCCAGAAGAAAAAGAGTATGTAGTAAAAAATCAATTACTTTCCAGTAATATCGAAGTTGTGGATTTAGACTCGGATACTAGATATTTTAATGCCGTTATTGAACGATGCAATAAAGAAACAGAAGAACTGTTATCTAAGGAAACTTTTAGCTTTTTAAATCAACCATTAAATTACCTAAAGGTTCACAGGAATGAATTTCTTTATGTTGAATCCATGTCACTTGAAAATATTGGCGTAGACTCAATTGCGTTAGAATTTGATGAAGTATTTGAAACCTATACTGCTATGATGGGATTGAAACTGCAAAAGAAATTCGGAGATGCAATAAAAACGCATTTTAACAACCATTTGCAAGGGGATAAAACTGAATACAGTGTGTTGTTTTCGATCGAAGATGGCATGTGGCATGTGAATTTTCCTATAAACTTTGTTGATCTTTTCCATATGGAAATGTCGCTTAAAGAGGCTTTTGAATTAATCTACCGCTTCTTATTTATATTAGTTGAGGATGTAGAGGACAATCAATAAGTAAGTAATATGACATTTCCATCTACTTCAAATAAGGTAAGGGTTAATAAATGAAAAACGAGAAACTCATCAATTATTTGATGGGTTTCCCGTTTTATTTTTATGATAGCCAATAAAGAACTCAAAATCCCTACAAAATTAAAAGGATAGTAACGCTTTGTCACTCGTTAACTTTTCACCACGGATACGTTGGAATTCATCCATCAGTTTAGGAATCGTTAATTTTTTCTTATCTTCAGCTTCAACTTCTAATATAATTTGTCCTTTGTCCATCATGATAAGTCTGTTCCCCAAGTCTAGCGCTTGCTGCATATTATGAGTAATCATCAAAGTTGTTAACTGATCTTTTTCTACAAGTTGCTTTGTTAAATTTGTAATTATCTCCGCCCTCGCAGGATCAAGTGCAGCCGTATGTTCATCAAGAAGCAAAATAGAAGGCTGTGTAAAGGTAGCCATTAACAAGGAAAGTGCCTGTCGCTCTCCTCCTGAAAGCATTCCAACTTTTGCATTCAATCGATTTTCAAGATTTAAATTAAGTTTTTCAAGGGCTAGTCGGAAAATTTCACGTCGCTTCTTATCTACCGCTTTTCTTAAAATTCGCTTTTTATTTCGAGAATAAGCCATTGCAAGGTTTTCTTCTATTGTCATCGAGGGGGCAGTTCCAGCCATTGGATCCTGAAAAACCCTGCCAATCATCTGTGAACGTTTAAATTCCGGGTATTTTGTAACATCCTTACCAGCAATTTCAATCTCGCCAAAATCGGGAGTAAGAGAACCGGAAACCATATTCAGCATAGTTGACTTTCCAGCTCCGTTGCTTCCAATAACAGTCATAAAATCTCCAGTGTTTAACGTTAGATTAATCTGATCCAATGCAATTTTTTCATCAGGCGTTGCTTCATTAAATACTTTATTAATCTGATTTAGCTTAAGCAACGGAATTCTCCTCCTTTTTCAGTGATAAACGTTCAGCGTGACGTTTTAATTTCCTGTTTTTTTCTCGTTTCTTTTCAAAATATTGTGGTAAAATCAACGCACAAATTACAATAGTCGCGGTGATTATTTTCATATCTCCCGTGTCAAGAAAGTCTATTCTAAGAGCAAGACCAAGTACAATTCTGTAGATTATTGCTCCAGCAATTACAGCAAGGGTTGTTCGCATAATCGTTTTTGTACCAAATATTGCCTCACCTATGATGACTGAAGCTAAACCAATAATGATCATTCCAATTCCCATGCCGATGTCTGCAAACTTTGCATACTGAGCTAATAGAGCTCCTGAAAAGGCAACAAGTGCATTGGAAAATCCTAGACCAATGATAACAAGATTGTCAGTATTTGCTGATAAACTTCGAATCATTTTTTTATTATCCCCAGTTGCTCTTATTGCAAGACCTATTTCAGTTTTCAAAAACCAATCTACGACCAATTTAATAATGATTACAATAATCGTCATGATGAACAATGTTCCCCAAGTAGAAGGCAAATATTGCAAACCGAACATTTCAAAGAAATTATTAATTGTTGTATCGATGCCTAAAGTACTCCAAAACGAATAGAATTTACTATACAATGTTTCAGCATTTAATAAAGGGATATTGGGTCGCCCTATGGAATTCTCAGAGGTTAGTCCCATGATACGTAAGTTTATTGAATATAAAGCAATCATCATTAATATACCAGCAAGTAGTGCATTGATCTTACCTTTTGTATGTAGGAGGCCGGTCATACAACCGGCAAGAAATCCGATAACTATGGCCGCTGCTGTTGCTAACAACGGATGATATCCGAAGGTAATCATTGTGGCAGCAACCCCAGCTCCTGTTACAAAACTTCCGTCAACCGTCAAATCCGGAAAATCTAAAACTCGGAATGAAAGATACACACCGAGCGCCATAATTGCATAAATGATTCCTTGCTCTACAGAACCAAAAACAGCTGAAAACATACAGAATCATCTCCTATTTATTCAATAAATTCAGCTTTCCATTCATCTTTAATTTTAAGTTCGATAGTATCTGCTGTATCTTTGTTCATAATAAATTTCAAATTTTGTGGAATCTGAACAGGTATATCAGCGGGTTTACTTTCACCCTTTAAGATTTTAACAGCCATTTCACCAGCTTCGTAGCCAATATCAAAGTATTCAAATCCATATGCTGCTAAGCCCCCGCGTTTTACAGAGTCAAATTCTCCGACCATCATGGGTAACTTATTCTCGTTTGCGACTGAAATTACGGATTCTAGTGCAGAAACAACCGTATTATCTGTAATAATGTACAATGAGTCCACTTTATCCAGCAATGATTCCGTTGCTTGTTTTACATCTGCAGACGTTGCAACAGACGCTTCAACAACGGACATATCCATATCTTTTAACATTTCTTTCACTGCATCCACTTGAGCACGTGAGTTTTGTTCTCCAGAGTTAAACACCATTCCTACATTTTTAACATTTAATTCCTCTTTTAGAAACTTCATTGTGTTAGGAATTGCATCAGGATGATTGTCAATTGTACCTGTTACATTCCCTCCTGGACTTTCCATAGAAGCGACTAGTTCAGCTCCAACAGCATCTGTTACTGAAGTGAATATAATCGGAATTTCTGTTGTAGCAGCCAATGCTGCCTGTGCACTAGGTGTTGAATTAGCAAATATAAGATCTACGTTAGAGGTGACTAGATTAGTTGCAATTGATGTATTTGCACTAGAATCTCCTTGAGCAATTTGAACATCATATTCAGCATTAATTCCTGCATCCTTTAATGCCTCTTTGAAACCATCAAAAGCAGCATTTAAAGAAGGATGTTCTACAATTTGTGTTACCCCAATTTTATATGTCTTTGTTTCGTCACTAGTTGTATCATTTTCAGCTTTATCGCCTCCATCTCCACATCCTGCAAGAATTAGTGCAGTACTGAAAAAAACAAGACCTATTTTTTTCCAACTATTCTTCATCGAATTTCCCCCTATGATAATCTTAGTTCTATTTTGTAAATATTTGAAACCAAGGAATAGATTACTCAATACTATTATTAATATGTGGATATATCTAAAGATTTTAAGAGTTCTGATAATATAAGAGTTTAACATGCAGTGTAGCAATAAATCTATAAGGATTTCAAAACTATTTTCAAACTTACAATGTTATATTAGAAAAGAAAGAAAACTTTTCAGCTAAACTAATAAATATAAAGATGAGATGATTAGTAGTACAGACTAAATTGATAGGCACAAAAAGACGCTCTCTTGTCTAGAAATGTAAAAACAGTAAAATATTTTAGAATAATCTTTTATTTATTCACTGAATTCAGCTTTCCACTCGTCTTTAACTTTTAGCTCAATTGCCTCTATTGTCTCTTTGTTCATAACAAATCTTAATTCTTTAGGAACTTGAACTGGTAAATCAGACGGTTTATTACCTTCTTTTAAAATCTTAACAGCCATTAAGCCTGCTTCATATCCAAGATCAAAGTATTCAAAGCCAAATGCAGCTAAACCGCCTCGTTTTACTGAATCTAACTCACCAACCATCATTGGTAGTTTGTTATTTCTAGCTACTAAAACTACAGACTCAAGCGCTGAAACAACTGTATTGTCTTTAATAATATATAATGAGTCAACTTTACCTATCAATGATTCTGCCGCTTGTTTTACTTCTGCCGATGTTGCCACAGAAGCTTCCACAATATTAAGACCCAGTTCATCTTTCAATTCATTTACTTTATCCATCTGTACACGGGAGTTTTGTTCTCCTGAGTTAAATATAATTCCCACATTTTTTGCACCCAATTCTTCTTTTAGGAAGGTCAAAGTATTCTTAATTACATCGGGATGCAAGTCTATTGTACCTGTGAGATTCCCTCCTGGACTTTCCATTGAATCAACCAACTCAGCACTTACAGCATCTGTAACCGAAGTGAAAACGATTGGAATTGTTTGAGTAGCACTTGCTACAGCTTGTGCACTAGGTGTTGAATTTGCAAAAATCAAATCTACTCCAGAATTAACAAGGTTAGTAGCAATTGTGGTGTTTGCACTATTATCATTTTGTGCGTTTTCCACTATATATTCTACCTCAAGTCCTTCAACTTCTAAGGCCTCTTTAAAACCATCAAAAGCTGCATTTAAAGATGGGTGTTCTACTATTTGAGTGACACCAATCTTATATTTCTTTGTTTCCCCAGTTTCCCCAGTTGCCTTGTTTTCTCCTCCCTCACTACACCCTGCAAGAATAAGCGCAGTACTGAAGAAAAGAACAGCAACTTTCCCCAAAATATTCTTCATTAAAATTCCCCCTACTAGCTTATAATTCTACCTTGAAAAACTTCTTAGCATATTATAATTTATCGTAATAGTACACTCGCTTAAATAGATAGTCAAATGGAGTTTGAAAATTTCATAAATTTAGTTTTTTAAAAAGGGAATTCCAGGTACTTAATTACTTTAATAGTTTAGATGACAATACTCGCTAGTAATCTCTAGTTAAATCGATAACAAATCTTTCTTTCTAATTTTGACGGGTCCAGCATGAATTGCTTGTCCGATAAGAGCTTCCACAGCTTCAAGTAGTCCTTCATTTATTCCTGGATGCGCGTAAGCAGGAAATTTTATATCTTCTTCTTTTGCAGCCATTTCTAACAGCTGGACAAAGGAACCTGACATTTCAATTGCACCGTCCCCAATCATGTGAATACCTACGATTATATCGGTAGTTGAATCGGAAATAACTTTAATAAATCCATCCTTTTTATTTGTAATTGTTGCATAACCGTTGCCTCCAAGTGCGAATCGGCTGACACGTAATTCCATGCCAGAATCACGTGCTTTTTTCTCAGTAAGACCAACGCAAACAATGGGAGGAATTGTGTGTGCAACAATTGGTAAAAAGGTGAGATCCACTTCCGGTTTTCCACCTGCAATTGATTCAACAGCCGCTTTTCCTTGCTTAATTGCCTTAATCGCTAGGAGAGGACCTTCCGTTACATCACCAATTGCATATATGGAAGGAATGGATGATTGCATATTTTCGTCGACCTTAATGAAACCTTCAACCGTTTGTTCTATTTTTAAGCGACTGATGCCTAAAGATTCTATATTCGGTTTCCTGATTCCAGAAAAAATTAGATATGTTCCAATTATTGTCTCTTCTGAATTTTTATCGTTTATACAAGTCACAGAAATTTCGTCCTCAGTTTCATTCGTCGAAATCAATTCAAAGACTTGTATCACGTTAATTTTCCGTTTCTTGAATAATCGATTCAATTCTTTATTGATTGATTCATCAAATGGATATCCTTCTTTTTTATCAAGAAGAATCGTGACTTTTGCACCGAGTGCCGCAAAACTAGACGCTATTTCTAGAGCAATGTAATCACATCCATTTACGATAAGATGTTCTGGCACTTCTTCTAATTCAAATATTTCATGGGACAATAAAATTCGTTTTCCATTTTCCATCAATCCTGAAGGCATTTCCTGTGAACTCCCTGTAGCGATGATACCCTGTTTAAATTCGTAAATGTCGAACTGATGTCCATTTTCCACACCAATTCTGTCTGCACCGAGAAATGAAGCTCTTCCTAGAATTACTTCAATTTTGTTTTCCTTACAAAGACTTTCTACACCAGATCTAAGTCCATCAATCACAGACTCTTTGTAAGAAAGGAGTTTCTTTAAATTAAAAACTTCATCACCATTCCCAATCCCTAAATCACGTAAATGAGTTGTATCTGACAGTTTGGCTGCAGCGTGAGTAAAAACTTTGGAAGGAATACAACCTTTGTTTAAACAAACACCACCCATTTCTGCTTGTTCAATTAAAGTTACTGAAAGCCCAAGCTGTGCACCACGTACGGCGGCAGAGTAACCACCGGGTCCACCTCCGATGATAATGAGATCTCTTTCCTGAATGAGTTCCCCTACAACCATTTTATATCATCTCCATCATCAGTTTGTGTGGGTGTTCAATCAGACTAGCAAAACGGTTTGTAAATGCTACAGCTGTTGCCCCGTCTGCAACTCTGTGATCGAATGCCATGGAAAGTGTCATGATATGACCGATAACGATTTCGTCTTGGTCATTAACAATCGGTTGTTTTTTGGTCTTATGAAAAGCAATTATAGCTGTTTCTGGAAAATTGATAATTGGTGTAGCACCGGTACTGCCTAGAGGACCAACATTGCTCATCGTAAATGTGCTATTTTGCATTTCAATTGGCTGTAATTTCCCAGCTATCGCTTTCTCTGTCAACCTTTTGACTTGTTCATTAATTTCTTTAATTGATTTCTTGTCCGCATCATGGATAACCGGGACAAGTAGACCATTGTCAGTATTAGTTGCTAAACCAATATGATAATTTCTTTTAAGTAAGATGATGTCATTTTCCTCATCAAGTTCAGCATTGAATATTGGGAAATCTTTTAATGAAATAACAAGTGCTTTTATGAGAAATGCAGGAACACTTATCGATTCACCTGACGCTTTTAATTCTGCACGTATTTTAAATAAATTCGTCATATTTACTTCATCAAAATGTGTAACATGTGGAATAGTAAATAGTGATTTCGTCATTTTTTGAGCAATTTTCTTACGAATCCCTCTGAAAGGAATCTCATCAGGAGTTTCTTTCTTGATTGTTATTTTCTGCTCTTCCACAATTGGTTCATGATCATTCTCTATTTGCTCCCCTTTTAGGAAACGATAGACATCTTCTTCAGTTACTCTACCTGACAAATCTGAAGCACGAACATCTTCAATACTTATATTGTTGTCACGAGCTAGTTTACGTGTGTACGGTGTAGCGAGTACCCGGTGAAAATTATTTAAAGAAGACTTGCTCCTTTTTTCACTTGGTTGGATAGTTTCAATTTTAGGATCTTGTTTCTTTTCAGCTGGTGTTGATTGTTTTGTGTCAGAATTATTATCTGCCTTGATGTAAATAAGGCTTGTTCCGACTTGGACCGTTTCGCCAGGATTAATAATAATTTCTGTAACTACACCCGAACAAGGAGAAGAAAGTTCTGCAATCATTTTGTCTGTTTGCACTTCTACAAGTGGCTGATCAGTTTCAATCCGCTCCCCAACCTTTACCAGGTATTGAACAATTTCTCCTTCGGTCATTCCTTCACCGATATCATGCAATTTTACTTCGAGCATTGCATTTCCTCCTTAAAAATGAACAACTTTTTCAATTCCTTCAAGTACACGTGCGGGAGTAGGAAGATAATGTTCTTCTAATGAAAAGAATGGTACCGGGACATCAAACCCTGTCACTCGTTCAACCGGAGCACGTAAATATAGGAAAGATGTATCATTTATAATTGAAATGATGTCATTCCCAAGTCCACCAGTATTGTGTGCCTCGTGAATGATAACCGCCCTTGTGGTTTTCTGTACAGACTGAGAGAGTATATCTCGATCTATTGGATAAAGTGTACGAAGATCAATAATTTCACAACTAATTCCTTGTTGTGCTGCTTGTTCTGCTGCTTTCTCCGCAATTGTAACCATAGCCCCCCAAGCAATAAGTGTTACATCCGCACCTTCTCGTACAATCTTTCCTTTACCAATTTCTACAGTGTACTTTCCGACTGGCACATCTTCTCTCTTAGAACGATAATTTCTCATTGTTTCTAAGACAAGAACTGGATCGGGATCTTCCATTGCTGCAATTAGTAATCCTTTTGCATCATAGGGACTAGAAGGACAGACTACTTTGATGCCAGGCATGTGTGTGAATAATATTTCCGTACTATCCGAATGGATTTCAGGAGCGCGAATTCCAGCTCCATATGGTGCACGGATGACCATAGGTACGGTGAAATGTGACATCGATCGTGTTCTAATTCGTGAAACATGTGTCATAATTTGTTCGTATGCTGGATAAATAAAACCTAGAAACTGTATTTCTACAACCGGTCTGAATCCGTTTACCGCCAAGCCAATTGATGTACCAATAATGCCCGCTTCAGAAAGTGGAGTATCGACTACTCGATCATCACCAAACTTTTCTTGAAGTCCCTCGGTTGCACGGAATACTCCCCCGTTTTTACCTATGTCTTCTCCAAGTATGATGGTTCGATCATCCTCTTCAAGCATAATTCTCATCCCATCATTTATTGCTTGAATCATCGTCATCTGTTCAGTCATTTCGTTTTTATGATTTGACTCTTTCAAGTGGGTCGTCATTTAGCTGTCCCCCTTAAATGTGTAAGATAGGTTTTTTTTTGTTCAGCAAGGTGAGCTGGCATTTCTGCATATACATGATCGAAAATATCGTCTACGTTGGGAGCTGGAAACCGTTCCATTTCGTCCACAGCTGATTCGATTTCATTAGTTATTTTTTTATTAACTTCATTTATCCATTGTTCGTCCCAGTACCCATAATTTTTCATGAACATTTCTAGCCTTGAAAGCGGGTCGACAATATTCATTCCTTGTTCATTTGAACGATATTTAGATGGATCATCGGCAGTAGTGTGAGCACCCGTTCTCCAAGTGACTGCTTCTATTAACGTTGGTCCATTCCCACTTCGAGCATAATCAAATGCTTTTTTCGTTTCAAAATATACGACAAAACAATCGTTACCGTCAATTCGAATTCCCGGCATGTCATAGGCAACTGATTTTTGTGCAATTGTAGCGGAATTCATCTGTTTTTCAATTGGAAGCGAAATGGCATAACCATTGTTCTGGTTAAAAAACACGACAGGTACTTTAAAAACACTCGCAAAATTCAAACCTTCATGAAAGTCACCTTCTGACGTGGCACCGTCCCCAAAGTATGCTATGGCAGCATTTTGTGTCCCTTTTCTCTTTTCAGCCCATGCGGCACCTGCAGCATGAGGAAGTTGAGTAGCAATAGGTACAGCGGGTGGGAATATTTTTTTGCCTTCGGGTGGAACACAACCTTCTACGCGTCCATTCCAGTATAAAAAAGCCCTTACCATGTCGGCTCCGTACGTCAACGTTGCACCGTGATCACGGTATGTAGGGAAAATCCAGTCATTTGATCCCAGCGCAAGCGCACTTCCAACTTGTGAGGCTTCCTGTCCCTCAAAAGGGGCGTAAGTTCCGAGACGACCTTGTCGTTGTAAATTAATTGCTTTTCTGTCAAATGTACGAATACGCATCATATTGAAATAAAATTCTTTCACCAATTTCTCATTAATTTGTTTCTCATAGGTTGAATCAATAAAAAATCCTTTATCATCTATAATTTTTTTAATCGGATAGTCAAGTTCCATATTCATTGCCTCCTATCATGATTAATTGTGAAATGACCATTTAGGTTTACTTGATGCTGTATAGAAGCCATTTCGTTTCCCTCTAATATCTATTCTCTTCTCACACATTATATTTGCTGATTCCATAGTTGAGATTCCGCTAATTTCAGACTGTTTGAATACTTCTAAAATCGCATCATAAATATGTTTCGTTTTAGCAAGAACACGTTCATGGTTAATGCCATACAATTCATCTGCCACCTGGATGAGCCCTCCGGAATTAACAATATAATCTGGTGCGTAGAGTATGCCTTTATCTTGAAGCATTTTGCCATGACTTTCATGTAGTAACTGATTGTTAGCTGATCCAACAATTGCATTTACTTGAAATTGAGCAATTGTATTGTCATTAATAATTCCACCAAATGCACAAGGTACGAATATATCCGCTTGTTGTGAATAAATATCTTCTTTTGCAACTATTTTTACTGTACCTGAAGTTTTTGTTGCTATTTCTTCAATTGCCTTTAGACTCTCTTCATTAATGTCCGTTACGATAAGATGAGCACCCTCTTCAAGCAAACTAATCGCTATTTTAAATCCAACCTTACCAAGGCCTTGAATAGCGTAAACATGTCCACCCAAATCGTCTTTTCCATAGAGTACTTGATTGGTTGCTTTAATTCCGTATAAAACACCCGCCGCTGTTGGTATTGAAGAATCTCCGCCGCCTCCATACTCTTCTGGTAGACCATTTACAAATTTTGTCTCTTTCATGGCGTGGATAAAATCATCCATATTCGTTCCCATATCTGTTCCCGTAAAAAATCGTCCGCCTAATGAATTTACAAATTGACCGAATGCACGGAATAATTCAGGTGTTTTGTCTGTTCTTGGATCCCCAATAATAACTGCTTTTCCTCCACCAAAATCAACATCTGCAGCAGCGCACTTATAAGTCATTCCCTTTGAAAGTCGCAATACATCTTCCAATGCTTCATCAAAACTAGTGTATGGTTGCATACGACAACCTCCAAGTGCTGGGCCAAGAGTGGTATTATGAATTGCTATAATTGCACGCAACCCCGTAGAAGGGTCATTACAAAAAACTACTTGTTCATGCTCACTCATTTTGTCAAAAAGATCAAAATTTCTTATGTTTGGAAGTTTTTCTGTTACTTTCATTTAAAATGCCCCCTAGAATATATAACTTATTTATTTTTTATTGAGGAAGAAGCTTGTTTAAACTTTTCCGCAATCTTTTCTTTAGGCAAGATTACTTGTTTCACTTCCCCATTTCCGATTACTCCTAATTGATTTTTCGCCGTAATTTTTGTCAAGACGATATTGTCCCGTTGTTCAACTAAAATGGCTGTTAATATGACAGTCGAACCTAGTGGAGATGCAGCTATATGTTTGAGCTGCACAGAGGCTCCCATCCCTTCTTCGTGACTCTCTAAAAATGGAAGAATGATTTTACGAGAAACCCACTCCATGTGATATGTCATCGCTACAGTTGAATAAACTGGGTGTACAACTTTCCCTTCAAACGCTGCAAGCATATCCTCTGTGACAATGATTTCTATTGTTTCTTCTCTACCTACTTCCATTCCCGGTTTCATCGTGTCACCTCAATTTATTATGTAGATGTTTCAAACATAGACTTTTAATCTAAATATATTTCTAGAAGACCTTTTCTATACCATCTAGCATTCTTTTAACGACAAGAAAAAATATTGAATAAGTAAGAAAGATTAATTTTCTATTTTTGTTGTCCAGTCTGAAACTTATGACTTTAAAGTTGATCACACCTCTATTTCGTTTCGTTAGCAACTTAAAAGAAAGCGCTTTCATTAATTGTATGACATTCCCTTTACATATAACACTATTTAAACGTAATATTATCAAACTGTAATGCCTTAGTCAACCCAATATTCGGAAAAATCTATATTTTAAGATTAGTTGGAAACTATAATGAAATATTAAAAAAGAATCCTCCCTTAGTTCATACTGAACCTAGGTAGGACCCTTTTTTAAAAAATAGAATCGCATTCATTATTTATCTGCTTTTCTATTAAGAGTATGTAATTCATTTCCAACGTTACTGATTTGTTTGCTCGCTTCTTCCATCATGCCATAAAGTAATTCTCTTACACTCGGAATATGTGTAATTAAGCCTGCAATTTGACCACTATTAATAAATCCATTATCCATATCACCTTCGATAGCACCCTTGACGTGTTGTTTTTCTGATGTCAATTCACCGAACTGCTCTGGCGTGATTCCCGATTTTTCCAATTCGTTTAGTTTTTTTGAATAATTTGTCTTTAAAAGCCTTCTAAGTCTTCCAACACTTCGCCCTACAATTATTGTTTCTGTATCACTAGCAGCTACTAGGTTATTCTTGTATACATCGTGAAAAGGTGCTTCCTTCGTTGCAATTAAACGAGTTCCTATTTGCACACCGCTTGCCCCGAGCATAAGAGCAGCTGCGAGTCCTTTGCCATCACCAATTCCTCCCGCTGCAACTACTGGTATTGTAACACTATTTACTATTTGTGGAATTAGCGTAAATGTTGTAAGTTCAAGACTAGAGTTGATGCCTGCAGCTTCAAAACCTTCCGCAACGAGAATATCTGCTCCTGCTTCTTGCGCTTTAAGTGCATGTTTGACTGAAGCAACTAGTGCAATGACGGTAACACCATGTTCATGTATTTTTGTAATATAAGGCGCTGGATTTCCAGCTGAAAGGGAAATAATTGGAACCTTATGTTTGATAACAAGATCAATCAGCTCGTTAGTATAGGAAGAAACACTAATTGCTATGTTAACCGCGAAATTCTTATTTGTTTGTTTTTTTGTTTCAAGTATAATTTTCTCCACTTCCATTGGAGTCATCGTTCCACATCCAATTGTTCCAAGTCCTCCAGCCTCAGATACAGCTATAGCCAACTTTGAATTACTGATATTTCCCATACCACCTTGAATAATTGGGTAGTCGATTCCAAGCATTTCACAAACGTATTTCATCTATTCTCCACCTCTACTTAAATATGTTATAGTAAAAGTAGTAATAAAACAATTGCGATAATTTAAAAAACGGGGGGATAATTTTGATAATTACTTTTAAAGGGAAAACACCTTTAGGGATTCTACAGTTTTTTTAGCTCCGGGATCTAAAATTATTGGGGAAGTTAAAGTTGGAGCAGAATCAACTATTTGGTTTAATACAGTATTACAGATTTTCCGAACGAGAAAGCCCACTCCTTTAGGCGTGGGATGATAGTGAGGTCAAATACGGAGTGCCACTGATAAACCAAAGGTTTGTGGCACTTCAAGTATTT
>NZ_ALJG01000267.1 GCF_000286315.1 Paenisporosarcina sp. TG20
TCAAGGTGCGAAACTTAAGTAGTTATAGTATGAAAGAGATATTTATATTGAGGATTTATGAATAATCTACAAGTATGATAAAATGAAATAAAAATAATTTTTTTAGTAGAAATTTGAGGTGAGTAATGATGGGGAAGTTTTTATTTAAAATCGATAGGGCCTTGCTAGATTTAAATGTTATGGAAATGGATGAGACACTAAACCGATTTTTCAAAGATGTAGAAACTGATTCTTCGGGAAGTTTTAAAATGGTTAATGAACGAGGTGTTTCAAGGAAATTTAAAGTGAATTGGGAGGACAACACCTTGGAAGGCCAAGGAATTAAAGGTTTTTTTGCTCCGTATCATGCAGAGTATCTATTAATCGGTAGAACATCAAATAACGAAATTGAAGTTTCATCGCCTGATACTTCCGCTCACCAAGCAACTTGGCGCAAATCTATTAGTGGAGAAGACAGGTTCAAAGAAGTTATGAACGGTATGGTAGGATTCAAACAGGACTCAGAAAAGTGGTTTCATTTATATCAATTGGCGCAGGGGTTCCAAATGAAAGCAAATGATGATGAGTTAGTATGTCTCCCTTATATTCGCGAAACGCAAATCTTCCAATATCAATTAAATACGGTGAGCCTCGTCATCAATCGCTTTAAAGGGAGGGTGTTATTAGCCGACGAGGTTGGACTTGGAAAAACTGTAGAAGCAAGCATGGCAATGCTTGAATATATCATGCGCGGACTTGTTAAAAAGGTGCTAATTCTTACACCACCTTCTCTAGTACAGCAATGGGAAAACGAATTAAAACGAAAATTTAACCAGGACTTTATAAAATCTGACGATCCAGCTTTTAAAAAAATGGGAGATCATGCATGGTCACACTACAATAAGGTGATTGCCTCCATATCTACGGCTAAAAGAAAGGAACATCGTGAACAAATATTTCATGAGTATTATGATTTGGTGATTGTTGATGAAGCGCATCACCTTCGAAATCGAAACACACAGGCATGGAAGTTCGTAAATGGGATAAACAAAAAATACATATTTCTTTTAACTGCAACCCCGGTCCAGAACCATTTGGAAGAACTTTATAATCTTATTACATTACTCAAACCAGGTCAGCTTAAGACATATTCGCACTTCAAGAAAAATTTTATTGAAAGCAAAGACGGTATTGAGATTAAAAACGCGGACAAGCTGAAGGGCTTAATTTCTGAAGTCATGATTCGCAACAAAAGAAGTAATGTTGATGTCCAATTTACAAAAAGGAAGGCGTACACAACAACAGTTGAATTGCCGAGTGTGCAAAAATCATTATACGAAGATATCAGTACATTTATACGCAACAAGTATAGAGAAGAGGTCCCATCCATTAGTCGCTTTCAGTTGAAAACTTTACAAGAACAGATGGGCAGTACATTTACATCGATGCATCATACACTAGAAACACTTGCGAACAATCAAAAATTATCAGCATTTGATCAAAAATCCTTAAAGCTATTTTCCAATAGAACTCTGAGTATTGTGGAAACGGAACCTGAAAATAACCCGAAAGTCAAACAGCTCATTTCGATATTAAGAGATTTTAACGACAAGATGCTGATCTTTACAAAGTATAAAACGACACAGAAGTTTCTTGTAAAACTATTAACAGAACGAGGCTTTAAGGTTGCTGAATTTCACGGGGGGTTAAAGAGGAAGGAAAAAGAAGCACAGATTACTTTATTTAAGGAACAAGCGGATGTTCTTGTGAGCACGGAAGTCGGAGGGGAAGGACGAAACCTGCAATTTTGTAATGGAATGATCAACTATGATTTGCCTTGGAATCCGATGGCAATTGAACAGCGAATTGGACGAATCCATCGAATTGGACAAACAAAGGATGTGTTCGTATACAATCTAGTTGCAAAAGATACCATCGAACATTCGATTCTAGATTTACTGGATCGAAAAATCAATATGTTTGAACTTGTTGTTGGTGAAGTTGATGCAATCCTTGGTGATGTAGAAAATGAAGAGGACTTCTCTGATCTTATGATGAATGCGTGGGTCCGTTCAAACAACAAAGAAGAACTCGAACAAGAACTCGAACAAATAGGTGAGAAGCTTTTTGAAAATAAACAAAAGCTAGTAAAACAAAAAAAATTAGATGATCGTCTATTTTGATTGAAGGTATCTTTAGAAGGAAGGTGACTCAAAATGCAGCTACAACAATTCGTGACCGAAGTGATAGAAGGACTAGGAGGGGTAGTTGTTCCAGTTGAATATGCTTTATGTCAGGTGCTTGTTCCCGAAGAATATAAAGGTTATTTCCAAGATAAAACCGAACTTGAACTTGCATTTGATTTTGAAGTAGCACAGGAAAACACGCAGTCAGAATTTGTTACCTTTGGAAGCTTTATTTTAGAACAAGTTCTGACTATTGCCAACCAAAAGGCAGTGAGCACCTTAAGGTTTGTAGAGGTTGAACGTCAGATCCTCGCTAACCCAATGAAGAAGATGAAAGAATTATGGCTTGAAGAAAGCGGGAAAATTGAAATCCTTGATGAGAGAAGTGTGATGGGTGTTTGGGCTGTTTTCCAGTTTCACATCACTTTCATTTCGGAAGAAAAAGAAGAAACTTCGGAGCAAGTTTGGATTAATTTAATCACTGGTGAACCATCAGAAAGCATGAAACAGAAGCAAAACAGCATTATCTACATGTCTAACCCATTATATAATTATCCTATTCCTGCAGAATTGAATATGGAAGAAGCATTTGTAACTGCTTATAATCATGTGAATAACGCTTCAGAAGGAAAGCAAAAGCAGCGTAAACAAGATCAACAGCTGCAAAAAGATATTGACCGAATTGGAAATTATTACAAGGAATTACTGATGGAAAGTGATAAAAAAGCGAAGCGTACAGGATTGAGTAAAGAAAAAATTGAGGAAATTACTACAAAGAGTAGAGCCATTAATGTCGAAATGGAAAAACAGATAGAGGAAATTAAGAAAAAATATCATGGTCATACTGAAATCACAATTGTAAACGGTATCCTCTATTTTGTTCCAATACTTCAATATAGCATTGAAGTTCTTTTCCGTTCAAAACGTACAAAACAAACACTTTATTATAATCCAATTACAAAACAATTTGATTAAAGAGTTCAGAAGATGCCAATCTACTGTTCCAGTCCTGTGATTACCCGGCCACCCAGTATTTTGTGAACGAATATTCTTGACAAATAGTCATCTATATGATCAATATAGTTAATCAATTCTACATAATAACCAAGCATGTTATAAAAATAATAGGATAGTAGGCTTAACTGCAAATCTATGAAAATACACCTCGCAAAATTGTATTTTGGGTTGTTTTATCATATCCCATTTCAACATATTTCGCTCAGATGCATTTTTGTTGTTTGCGGTTTCATGGGTTTTTTGAATAGTCACTAAACGGTTGATTAACTTAATCATGATAGCAAACCGAAGAGAATCACATATCCTAAACAAAAGATCATTGTTATAAGAAGAGGGTTTAATAGGTATAATTAAAGTAGTTCTTTTTTGTTGCTACTGGTATTGCCTTTAACAAAAATCTTAATTTAATCACATAATATTAAGGGATATTTTTAATAAAATGAAAAAAGTAATTTTCTTAAGTGCAGAATATTTTCGATTATGATACAGAGAGGTTGGATAACATGGCTTTCGAAAAAATCGAGATAGAAAGATGGATACAAAAGTATCCACTACTAGATGAAATAACAAATTTGACCCCTGTTGTTTGGTTGAATTCTAATATAAATAAAATGGATCAACTATCAACATTGCCTGTGTCAAAAACAGATATGGAGGAAGCAACTCAATTATGGCAGCGTTTTGCTACATATCTTGCCCATGAGTTTCCGGAAACTCAAGAAACAGGGGGCATTATCGAGTCACAATTAAGAAAAATTCCAAATATGAAGAATGAGTTAAATCATAAATATGATGCAAAGATTACTGGAGACCTTTATCTTAAATGTGATAATGAACTTCCAATTGCGGGATCAATTAAAGCACGAGGGGGTGTTTACGAAGTTCTTCATTATGCAGAGAAATTAGCAATTGAAGAAGGTTTAGTTGCCAAGAATGATGATTACACTGTTTTTTCAAGTGATAAATTTAAAGCCTTTTTTGGCCAATTCTCAATTGGAGTTGGCTCTACAGGCAACTTAGGTTTAAGTATTGGAATTATTGGTGCAAAATTGGGTTTTAATGTTGAAGTCTATATGTCTGCGGATGCAAAACAGTGGAAGAAAGAGCTATTAAGGGAAAAAGGCGCTACAGTACATGAGTTCAAAGGAGATTTTAGTGAGGCAATTTATGTTGGAAGACAAAAAACTATTATTGATCCAATGGGGTATTTTGTCGATGATGAGAACTCTAAACATCTTTTCTTAGGGTATAGCGTTGCAGCAATTCGTATAAAAGAACAACTTGCTGAAGAAAGTGTTCAAGTAGATGCAAATCATCCTTTATTTGTTTATTTACCATGTGGAGTGGGTGGCTCTCCAGGTGGAATAAATTTTGGATTAAAGCAAATTTTTGGCGATAATGTCCATTGTTTTTTTGTTGAACCAACTCATTCTCCTTCCGTATTAATAGGGTTACTAACAGGAGAAAAGGAAAAAGTAAGTGTTCAAGACTTTGGAATAGACAATCAAACAGAAGGTGATGGATTAGCTGTAGGAAGACCTTCAAGTTTTGCATCATCCATTAGTGAGAAATTAGTAAGTGGTATTTATACTTTAGAAGATGATGACTTATTTAAATTACTCGCCATTCTTGTGGATAGTGAAGGGATACATTTGGAACCTTCTGCAGCATCAGGCTTGCTCGGACCAGGCCGGATTTTAGCTAGTAATTATGCAAGCAATAATAATTTGAATGTCAATCAAGCAACACACATTGTATGGGCAACAGGTGGTGCACTTGTTCCAGAAAAAGATATGGAGAAGTTTTATGAGAAAGGAAAGAGCTTGATGTAAGCTCTTTCCTTATGAGATATGTGAAAGATTAAATTAAAACCAATTTTATAAATAGAGAAGGAAACCAACAGCTAATTTAGTTGTTGGTTTTTTTGGGAACTATTTGACCCAAAGAAATTGTTTGGATAGTTTAATCTAAATTGGTGATGCTATCTATTGTATGACTTTTAAATTTAGAAGGGAGGAACTATGATGTCTTGGAATACTCCAAAACCGGATGATCGTTCGGATAATGTCCGAAAAATTCAGGATACAGTGACGAATACAATTGGAAATATGGAAGCTGCTGAAGAATCACTTCCTTTTTCTGATGGTAGACAACGTGAAGCAATTAAACAGAAAAATGCACGTCGTGAAGAAAGCATTGAAGGTTTGCGAAAAGAAATAATAGATGAATCAAATGCAAAAAAGAATGGATACTCTGATAACTTTTAGTAGTTAGTTAAAAGATGGAGGAAGTTTTCTCCATCTTTTTAATATAAATCTTGAATACTTGAAGACCAAAATAACCTTACAGAAAATAAAGAAATAGAGGTGTTTCTAATGGGAAATAACCAAAATAAACAAGGAACATATACAAAGTCAGGAACAAATATTGAGGAAGTAAAGAGAAATAATGCACATTCTGGTTTAACATATAACGAGATAGAGCAGTTAATAGCTGAAAAGATTGGAAGGCAAGATGCAGAAATAGCAAGTGAACAAGATTTTACGAATTTGAAAAAGAAAAACTAAAACTAAAACTGTTTTATCATGACAGGCGTGCAGGTATCCGATTTTGGATATCTGCTTTTTAAATTGATAAAAAGTAATCTTCATTATATTCTACATAACCTGTCCGCACAGGCCACTCTAAGATTGTGGCTACGTTCACATCCAGCATGAGAATTGGTTTAAAGCAAACTTAATTGATAAACACTTTCCTCTTTTCCTATTTATAGCAAGTAAGATAGACTTGTAGTAGTGAGGTGGCAGTATGAATAAAACAATTGGTGTCTTCGCGCATGTAGACGCGGGTAAAACAACGTTTGCTGAACAACTTCTTTATCATACAAAAAGTATTAAAACTCGTGGGAGAGTGGATCATAAAGATTCGTTTCTTGATAGCCATGAAATAGAAAGGCAAAGAGGTATTACCGTATTTGCTGATCAAGCAAATTTTGCCTATCAGGATTCAATGTATTATTTAATTGATAATCCAGGACATGCCGATTTTTCTCCTGAAATGGAGCGTTCTGTTCAAATAATGGACTATGCCATTATAATAATTAGTGCAGTGGAAGGTTTAGAAGGGCACACCTTAACCATTTGGCAACTACTTAGAAAACATAAAGTACCTACGTTTTTCTTTATAAATAAGACAGATCGAATCGGTGCGAATGTTGAAAGTGTACTACAAGAAATTCAACAGGACTTAACTTCTGATGTTTGTGACATAACGGACTCTTTTCTTCAAGACGAAATGAAAGAAGACCTCATTCAATTTCTAGCAGAGCGAAATGAAAGTCTGTTTGAACATTACATAGAAGAGGGTTATCAAAAAGAATTATGGTTAAAAACAATGAAAGAATTGGTTAAAGCGAATAAAATTTTCCCGTGTTCTAGTGGTTCAGCCCTTCAAGATACTGGTATAGCTGAATTCTTGGATAAACTACATCAGTTAACAAGTACTTGTTTTTCAAAAGATGATGCTTTTTCCGGTCGAGTATATAAAATTCGTCATGATGATAAAGGAGCGAGAATCACTTTTATAAAAGCTTTGAGTGGTACATTACGAATACGGGATGAACTTAACTGCCAGGTTAATGAAGATAAAGTCGTAGAAAAAGTTACGCAAATACGTATATATAATGGAAGTAAGTTTAAAACGGTCGAACAAGTCCAAGCGGGAGAGTTATTTGCAGTGGTGGGATTATCAAATGTCTCAACAGGTGATGGCTTAGGTACTTTACAAGAGAAAGCTGTGTATGAAATGATCCCTACTTTAAAGTCCAAAGTAGTTATTAACTCATCGGTTCATATAAAAGAAGTATTACGGTGTTTTCAGTTGTTAAATATTGAAGATCCCTCTTTAAATGTTAAGTGGGAAGAACGCTTGCAAGAAATTCATATTCAAGTGATGGGTACGATTCAATTAGAAATTTTGAAACAACTTGTAAATGATCGATTTCAATTGGATGTTAACTTTGAGGAACCACAGATTCTATATAAAGAGACCATTGAGTCTTCTGCAATTGGATATGGTCATTTTGAGCCGCTAAAACATTATGCAGAGGTGCACCTTAAATTAGAACCAGGAGAAAGAAATAGCGGAATAACTTTTAAAAATGCTTGTCATGCAAATGATTTGACTACCGGAAACCAGAATTTAGTACGGCAGCATCTATTTGAAAAAGCACATAACGGATTATTAACGGGATCTCCACTAACAGATGTACGTATCACACTATTGACAGGGCGTGCAGATAACATGCATACTTCTGGTGGTGATTTTCGAGAGGCAACATACCGAGCTTTGAGACAAGGTCTGGAAAAAGCATCAAACCTCTTACTTGAGCCCTATTATCATTTCAAGATAAAAGTAGACATAGATCAAATGGGAAAAGTATTATCAGATATCCAAATCGCTCATGGTAAGCTTGACACGCCGAAAACTGAAGGTAATAAAGCCATTTTGACAGGACGAGTTCCTGTTGTTACTTTTATGAATTACGCTACGGAGCTTGCCGCATATACCCAAGGTAAAGGGGGAATGAATCTGATATTTAGTGGCTATGAGAAATGTCATAACGTAGAAGAAGTAATCGAAAGAATCGCGTACAATAAAAATGCGGATCCAAACTATAGTTCGTCTTCGGTTTTTTGTCAAAAAGGAAAGGGTTATACTGTCTCCTGGGAACTGGCAGAAGCTAAAATGCATTGTTTATAATGTTATTAGAATTGGTACAAAAGTTTATACAAAAATTGATTTGAGGTATTTTCATGAATGAAACGGAATATGATCGATTGCACCGTATCAAAACTGTAGGAACGCTTGAATTACTAAATCAGTCTTCACATTATAATCGGTATGAAGCAACGCCTTACGTGGCACTGGATGAACTTTTTAACAATTATGAATTAAACAGAAAGGATCAAGTTGTTGATTTAGGCTGTGGGAAAGGGCGGTTATCTTTTTATATTCATCGTAGGTACCTAGCATCGGTTACCGGAGTTGAAATGAGTGGAAAGCTCTATCAGGATGCACTTGAAAATATGGAAAGCTACGATCCGCAAGGGAATAAAAGAGGTTTATTATATTTTGAAAGATGCCTTGCACAAGAATATAAAGTTGATTCTATGGATAATGTATTTTACTTTTTCAATCCTTTTTCCGTCCAAATTTTCATGAGTGTTGTTGAAAATATTCTTCAATCAGTTGATCAACACAAGCGACCTATCGACTTGATTCTTTATTACCCCACAACGGATTATATTCAGTTTCTCGAAACTAGAAATACCTTTACATTCGTGAAAGAAGTGAAAGTAACGGCATTGCACGAGAAAAATGACAATGAACGATTTTTAATCTATAGGTTGTACAGCGAATGATTAAATAATGCGTGTTTTGTGTCTCATCGAGCGATAATGCAGTGGCAAACATTTTACCGACTGAGAATTAAAAATGACAATGATTTGATAATAGGAGTATGAGTCAGGATTATGGTTTATCTGCTGCAAAATTGAATAAATAGATGTTTTTAAGCGGAAAATGTTAATATTATTTCATGTCAGTAATAATGAAAAGAGGATAGATTAAAATGAATACAATGAATGAATTAGATGGAGCTAAAGTGATTAAACAAACAAAAAATACCCCTGATCAAAAATTGAGTATTATGTTTTTTGAAGAAAAAGATGGTTCAACGATTGAAGTGTCAATAACTGCGTTAGCAATAGCGAAGTATGAAGAAGAAGTAGATAGTGGGTACTACATATTTATGTGTGATCAAGATTGGACCGTTCAAGATGACCACAAGCTAGAATCAGTTGAAGATGCGTTAGTATGGGCTGAAAAGAATTTCGATACTAGTGAAGAAGATTGGATCTAGGAATAAATTAGAACATTAAATAAACAAAAGAAGTGATAAACTCATCTCTTTTGTCTATTTTTGTGCTCCATATTTTAAATAAGAAACTGGCATAAATTCCAAAACAATAGCTTAAATAGTTATTGACCTAATTTTCCTCTTTACAGGTTTATGTTTTTCGCATAAAGTAAATACAGTTGTACAAGTCTTTTACATGAAGACGAACTATTACTAAAGAGAACGAAATGGAAACGTAAGTAACCCTCCCGTAAGAAAGAAGGAATGTTCATGAACTTATCATTGAAAATAATTATTGCATTAGTTTTGGGTGCAATTACAGGGATTTTATTAAATTTATTTGCACCAGGGTTATTTACACCGTTAAACGCTTATATTTTTGTTCCAATTGGCAAGATATTTATTAATCTAATTACCATGCTTGTTGTACCAATAGTCTTTATCTCTATCGCTTTAGGTACTGCAGGACTTGGTGATCCTAAAAAACTAGGTCGCATTGGATTAAAAACAATATCATACTTTCTAGTTACTACTTCAATTGCTATTGTTATAGGATTGAGTCTAGCGTTTATCTTCCAACCAGGGAATGTAGGAACCTATAATACTGAGGGATTAGAATACAGCAGTAATGAAGCACCTCCAATTTCGGATACGTTGTTAAACATTATTCCGAAAAACCCCTTCCAAGCTTTTGCTGAAGGAAATATGTTACAAATAATTGTGCTTGCTGTCCTTTTTGGATTTGCTTTGACTATCCTTGGCACAAAAGTAGCAAGAGTAAAAGAAGTACTAGAACAAGGAAACGATATTATGATGTTTCTAGTAAACCTCGTAATGAAACTCGCTCCTTATGGGACGTTTGCGCTTATAGCTACCGCAATTGGAACACAAGGCTTTGATGCAATGAAAGCAATGAGTCTTTATATGATTGTTGTAATCTTGGCATTGATCATCCATACAATATTCACTTATGGATCATCCGTTTTACTAATTGCTAAAAGAAACCCAATAGCCTTTTTTAAAGGTTTTGCACCAGCGATGGGCGTTGCATTTAGTACGTCTAGTAGTAATGCAACGTTACCAGTGTCTATGAGTGTTGCACAAAAAAATCTTAATGTACCAAAATCAATTTCAAGCTTTGTACAACCACTTGGTGCCACCATAAATATGGATGGTACAGCCATTATGCAAGGTGTGGCCACGATTTTTATTGCTCAAGTGTACAATGTTGATTTATCTGTTACTTCTTTATTGATTATCGTCTTGACGGCAGTACTTGCTAGTATCGGAACAGCTGGTGTGCCTGGTGTAGGCCTTATTATGCTAGCAATGGTTCTGACATCAGTGAACCTACCTGTTGAAGGAATTGCCTTAATCATCGGGATAGATCGTTTGCTTGATATGGCTAGAACTGCTGTTAATATAACAGGTGATGCTGCTTGTGCCGTAATTGTAGCAGAAACAGAAGAACGCGCTGCTAATAAAGCTGAATTAGCAGTTAAATAGTAAAAGGACTGTCTAATTAGTCCATAAAATAAAACAGGTGGAGAAAAACGAGTCGTTTTTCTTCACCTGTTTTATGTTTTAACAAGAGATTGTTTGCTAATATGGCTAGGCAGAACCAGTTTAGGCGCCTTTCAAGTGGTAGCGGCAGGCATCCACAAAGCACTGAAGCGTGTATTATAGGGTTAACTTAATCCTGTCTATTTACTGGTAAGACTTTTTCAGTGGTCACGGGTGTGCCACCGCAGAAAGCGTCTGCCTATTTCTGCATCGTAACGCTCGCTCCGAAACATGAAAGTGCGTTATAACGGAAATCTCTAAATATATTTAAGAGCAATTTTTTCTTTATTTAGATTTCTAGATGCTCTGAATTTTTGATAATAGTGGGATTTTTCGAAATTGAACCTTTCAACACAATTAAGTCTCATTAGTTTGGTAAACTGAAGGTATGTTAAAATCACAATATATATAGGTATAATGAGGTAGAATGATGATTAAAACATTTAGTTATCAAGATTTTGAGTATGAAGGGACTTGTCTAAGTGACTAACCATGAATATTATATGAATTTGGCTCTGAAAAATGCACAAGCTATGAAAGGACAAACAGACCCGAATCCTCTTGTTGGCTCAGTTATTGTTACTGACAACAGAATTGTTGGGGTTGGAGCACATTTAAAAGCAGGTGAACCGCATGCAGAAATTCATGCTATTCGTATGGCAGGAGATAACTCACAAGGTGCCACGATTTATGTCACGTTAGAGCCTTGTTCACATCATGGGAGAACTGGACCGTGTGCGTTAGCAATAGTTGAAGCAGGCATTAAGAAAGTCGTTATCGGAACCCTTGATCCAAACCCTATTGTTTCAGGGAGAGGAGTCAAGATCCTTGAAAAAGCAGGAATTGAAGTCATTGTTGGTGTTCTAGAAGAAGCATCCCGGAGAATGAATGAAGTATTTAATAAGTTCATCGTTGAGAAAAAGCCATTTGTTACATTAAAAGCGGGAATTACGTTAGACGGTAAAATTGCTACGAAATCTTCCGATAGCAAGTGGATTACTTCTGAAGAAGCTAGGCGTGATGTCCACCAGCTACGAAATGAACATATGGCGATTCTAGTTGGTGTTAATACGGTAATTGCTGACGACCCTGAGTTAACAACAAGAATTCCGAATGGCCGGAACCCAATACGTATTATATTAGACTCTACGCTTAAAATACCACTGGATCGCAAGGTCATTAAAGACAAATTAGCGGACACATGGATTTTTACAAGTGAGAATTTTGACATAGAAAAGAAATCATTGTTAGAAAGTATGGGAATTGCTGTTTTTCCTACTACTGGTTCCAAACATGTTAATCCAACAGAAGTTGTGCGAATTTTGGGGGAAAAAGGTGTTTCTTCATTATTAATTGAAGGAGGGGGAACGGTTAATGCAGCGTTTCTAGAAAATAAACTAATCGACAAAGTGATTATATATATAGCTCCCAAATTAATAGGTGGACAACAAGCTTCTACATTCTTAGAAGGTTCAGGAATCGATAAGATGCGTGACGCGGTTGACTTACATGAAACAGACATCATAAAAATCGGAAAAGATTTCAAGTTTATTGGCTATCCTAGATACAAAAATTAATTAAGTAATTGAGGTAAATTAGTATGAAATTCGGTTTTGATATCGACGATACGCTCATCAGTCTAAGAGAACATGCCTTCCACATTTACAATAGAAAATTGGAACAAACCATACCAATTGATGTTTTTCATAAAATTGAGCAAGTTGAAATTCATGAAGTTTTTGGTCTTACGGAAGAAAAGGGTTTTAACATGTGGAATAGCTCCCTTGAAGAGATTTACTATACATCTTGTCCTCCTTATCCAGATGCAGTAGAAACATTGGTCGAACTAAGTAAACAGGGCCATGAGATTTACTATATAACTGCAAGATCGAGCGACCATGGGGAACGGACGAAAAAATGGATGATGGAACAAGGTTTTCCTTTACAACAAGACCATTTCTTTTGCGGTATGAAAGATCAGGAGAAAGCGGAAATAATCCAATCGTTACAGTTAGACTACTATTTTGATGACAAACCAGAAGTTTTACATACACTTTCTGATGATTCATTAAAAGTGTATGTAATGAATCAATCCTATAACCAGCATCTAACCATCCCAAGAATCACGAATTGGTCACAACTCAATGAAATTATAAAGTGTAATATTATGAGTGATAAGTAGATGGAAAAAACAAAAATGGTTTAAATGAGCTCTATTTGTGAAACAGGGTATGTGTTTCATCAGAAAATGGTACAATACTTGTCAAAGGATATTCTGTAACATGCATGAATGCAGTTTTTAGCATTTTTGTGGTGAACTATGTTTTTCTAATAAAAGGAGATTGAATGAATTGACTAATAATGTAAAAAACGAATTACCAGAAAATTATGAGGAACTAAAAAAAGCTGCAAATCGAACATCTAGTTGGAGAGCACGTTTTGATGCTGTTGAAGAATTGGGTAAGCATAAGCACAGTAAAGTCATAGATGTGCTAACAACACGTATGACAAAAGACCCTGTATTTAAAATACAGGAAGCTGCTTACAGACAACTTAAGGGCTTTGGCGAAGATGTTAATCAGCCTAAGCAAACAAAATTTGACATCATTAAAGGGACGTCTAAAATCTTATTGCGAATTAAAAAGAGTTTACCAGCAGATCATACCTTTGAAGAGTTCAAAGAGAAGTTCAAGAAAATGAGACTTGATGTTTATGATGCATACGAAGGCGAAAAAGGTGCCGAATTTGATAAGTGGCTAGAAAACGAATGGGCTTCTTTGTTAAAAAAGTAAGTAAATAAATTTAAAAAACCGATTGCGATTTTCTGCAATCGGTTTTTAATTTCGAAAAATTCATGGGTTTACCACAGGTTCCAATACAGTTCATGTGCCTTCAATTGAATTTATCCTCACACTTGCCCTAATTGGAATGACTACCTTAAAGAGACCGTGTACTGATGAAATATTAGTCATTAAAAGGTTTTCCTAATGGTATGAGGAATTCATCGACAAGTTCATTGTAAGTGTACACCGTAGGCAGGTTCACAACTGGTGCATGCGCCCATGAGTATGCCGATACAGTCTTTAAATTTACCTGCTATTCTCAAGTGGTTTAAATAGCGATACATATCCCTTCGAGAAAATATAAATATCCCTTACATTTTATGGTTATAGCAATGTAGTAAGTACATAAAATCACAGGGAATAGGTGGTATAAATGATATTCGGTAGAAACAGATGTAGAATAGAGAAAAACAATTGATTGGGTGATTTCATGGAAAAAAATATACAACTTAAAGTGAAGTCTTCTTTTGCTAAAAATGTAAAAGCGGGCTATCCCCTCATAACAGAAGATGCAATTCTCAATATGAAAGACGTTAAAGAAGAAGGTACAATCATTGAGCTTGTTGATGATAATCAACGTTTTCTTGGAAAAGGCTATTATGGTAAACAGAACAAAGGTCGCGGATGGGTATTAAGTCAAAATCAGCATGAAATATTCGATGTGTCGTTTTTTGAAAAGAAATTGAAAATGGCTATTGAATATCGTTCTGCTTTGTTTCAAAATCCTAAAACAACAACTTTTCGTATTTTTAATGGAGAAGGCGATGGAGTCGGTGGTCTTACAATTGACTTTTACGCGGGTTATTATGTCATTAGTTGGTATAGTGAAGGTGTGTATCAGTTTAAGGACGACGTTATTCAAGCGTTAACCAAATTAGTCGATGTGAAAGGTTTATACGAGAAGAAACGATTTGCATCACAGGGTACCTATATGGAAGATGATGATTTCATAGCTGGGGAGAAGGCACCAGAACCTTTACTTGTTAAAGAAAATGACATGAATTTTGCCGTATATTTGAATGACGGTGCAATGGTCGGCATCTTTTTAGACCAACGGGATGTACGTAAAACGATTCGAGACTCCTACTCAAAAGGAAAAAATGTATTAAATACATTTTCTTATACAGGAGCTTTCTCAGTTGCCGCAGTAATAGGGGGAGCAACAAAAACAACCAGTGTCGATTTGGCCAACCGCAGCAAAAGTAAAACTATTGAGCAATTTAGTGTAAATGGCATTGATTTTGAAGCGCAAGATATTATTGTGGAAGACGTTTTTCATTACTTTAAATATGCAGTTCGTAAAGAATTGAAGTTTGATGTGGTGATTTTAGACCCACCAAGCTTTGCACGGTCTAAAAAACATCACTAGCGTTGCATAAAAAAA
>NZ_ALJG01000268.1 GCF_000286315.1 Paenisporosarcina sp. TG20
AACAGAGTGACGAGGAGATTGATGCCATGCCCCACGGAAAGCGTCCGCATGGAGCGGAAATCAACTTTGTTCGGATTTTATTACTAGATTTTTTATTATGAAATTGACTCAGATGTGATATTATTTAGATATTAATCTTTAACACAAAGGTGTTTTTTGTTAAGCAACTCACCCAATCGAAACATAGCATTCGTGTCCTTAGACCGTGGTTTGTAACTTGTTTCCTCTAGAACCCACGTCACCAGGAAACCCTTGCGTTAAGCTAACTGGTACTTCTACCTTCATAGCTCGGTACTTCACCTTATAGATTACGCCATGCTAGGCGCACTAAAAAAAGCTAATCGCCTTGGCGATTAGCTTTTTTTTCATTAGTATCAAGATAAAATCAAGTTAAGCTTTAACTTTATCAGCTTTTTTAATTTGTTTACTTCTTAACTGGCCACAGGCAGCGTCGATGTCCGCTCCTTGTTCATGACGAACACCACAATTAATCCCCTTTTTCTTAAGTGCATCATAGAACTTAGTAATTGCTTCAGGGGTACTTTGTTGATATTGTCCATGTTCGTCAACTGGATTATAGGGAATTAAATTTACGTAAGAAAGATGACGCTTGTTTTCAAGTAATTTTGCAAGACCCCATGCTTCTTCAACATGGTCATTAACATCTCGTAAAAGAATATATTCAAACGTAATGCGTCGATTTGTCTTTTCCAAGTAGTAGTCAATTGCATCCATAAGTTTTTCAATTGGATATGCTTTATTTATTTTCATAATTCGTGTACGCAATTCATTTGTTGGAGCATGGATAGATATCGCTAAATTGACTTGTAGACCTTCGTCTGCATAATCATATATTTTCGGAACAATTCCGCTTGTAGATACAGTGATGTGACGTGCACCTATTGCAAGACCCTTTTGTGAGTTGACGACGTTTAGAAAGGCCATTAAGTTCGTATAATTATCAAATGGCTCGCCAATACCCATTACTACAATATGGCTTACTCGTTCTTGTTTCTTCACTTCGTCAAGATGTTCTTGCACTTTCATAATTTGTTCCACGATTTCACCTGATGATAGATCACGACTTTTTTTCAATAATCCACTTGCACAAAAACTGCATCCAATATTACAGCCTACTTGTGTAGTAACACAAACCGATAAACCATACTTGAACCTCATCAATACAGTTTCAATTAAATTTCCATCTTGCATTTTAAATAAAAACTTAATTGTTCCGTCAGCGGATTCTTGTTTCACACTTTGCTCTAGCGTGTAAAGAACGAAGTTATTTTCAAGTAACTGAATACACTCGCTACTGATATTATTCATTTGTGAAAATTCAGTAATTCGTTTGATATATAACCAATCCCAAATTTGCTCAGCTCGGTATTTTTTTTGCCCGTTATCTAGAAGCCATGTTGTTAGCTGTTCTAATGTCAATCCAAAAATAGATTTTTTCATTTTGATACCCTCTTTTCATAAACCAAAATCAGTGTTTATTGTACTTGAAATAAGTACACATAACAACTGATTGAATTTTCAAAGTCAAATTTCCGCACTTTTAAATTGAGTATAGTTGTTCATTTATTATGAACTCAAGCTTTGTGTTTATTCATAATTAACTTTTTTTATTTTTTACAATGCAATTTGCTGTTGTTTAATTTTTGAAAAACTAAAACCCCTTCTAATTTTAGTAGGGGTTTTAGTTTCTTTACTGTTAAATAGTTCAACACTCACATAAGTTTAATATACTACAAATTCAATTAAATAATGTAAGGCATTCAATTATAAAAGCGTTAGGGCTCGAGCCCTAACGCTTTCTATTAATAAGTTTTTAAATACTGTTCGCGTTCCCATGGATGTACGGATGTACGGAACATATCCCATTCTATTTCTTTTGAATCTACGAAATTAGCATAAATATGTTCGCCTAAAGCACTGCGAATCGTTTCATTCTTCTCAAGTTCTTCTAATGCTGCATGTAAAGAAGCTGGAAGATCTTCAACGCCATTTGCACGACGCTCTTGCTTATTCATAACATAGATGTTGCGGTCAACAGCTTTAGGTGGTGTCAATTTGTTTTTAATCCCGTCAAGACCTGCTTTTAAAATAACAGCCATTGCTAGGTACGGATTAGCAGCTGGGTCAACTGAACGAATTTCTACTCGAGTACTTATTCCACGAGACGAAGGAATACGAATAAGTGGGCTACGGTTTTGTGCAGACCATGCAACATAACAAGGTGCTTCGTAACCTGGTACTAAACGTTTATATGAATTTACTGTTGGATTTGTAATTGCAGTAAATCCTTGTACATGTTTTAAAATACCCGCCATGAATTGATAAGCAGTTTCGCTTAATTGCAAGTCTCCAGACTTATCATAGAAAGCATTTTCTTTACCATTGAATAAAGAAACGTTCATATGCATTCCTGATCCGTTAACACCGAATAATGGTTTCGGCATAAATGTTGCATGTAGGCCATGCTTACGTGCAATAGTTTTAACTACTAATTTAAAAGTTTGAATGTTATCGCAAGCAGTAACTGCATCTGCGTATTTAAAATCAATTTCATGTTGTCCTGGTGCAACTTCATGGTGAGATGCTTCGATCTCAAAGCCCATCTCTTCTAATTCTAAAACGATATCTCGACGGCAGTTTTCGCCTAAGTCCATAGGTGCTAAATCAAAATAGCCACCAGTATCATTTAATTCAAGGGTTGGTTCACCACGTTCATCTAATTTGAATAGGAAAAACTCTGGTTCAGGTCCTAAATTAAAATCAGTAAATCCTACTTCTTTCATTTCTTGTAATACTCGTTTTAAGTTACCACGTGGGTCACCAGCAAAAGGAGTACCATCTGATTTATTTACGTCACAAATTAAACGCGCCACTTTACCTGTTCCAGTAATCCAAGGAAAAACAACCCATGTGTTTAAATCTGGAACTAAATACATATCAGACTCTTCAATACGAACGAAACCTTCAATTGAAGAACCATCAAACATCATTTTATTATCGAGTGCTTTTTCAAGCTGGCTTACAGGTATCTCAACATTTTTAATTGTTCCTAAAATATCCGTAAATTGCAAACGAATAAAATTAACTTCTTGCTCTTTTACAAACTTATAGATGTCGTTTTTTGTGTACTTGCTCACTTCTTGTCACTCTCCCTAAAATATTTAAATTATAATAACTCGCTTAATGGAAAAAACGAGATAAATCCCCTTGTGTTAAAGAAGCCCTCTGATGTCTACCAGCTTGTTGCAATTCAATACGCAAGAAACTTCGTAATTCTGCATCTGTCAATTGTGCTTTAGTCTCAGTAGTATTGGGCTGGCTCTTCATTTCAAACAATTTTTTTATGCCCGCCATATTAATACCTTGATCAAGAAAATCTTTAATTTCAAGTAATGTGTCGACATCGATTAATGAAAACATGCGTCGATTGCCATCTGTTCGTGCTGGGTTTATTAAACTATGCTCTTCATAATAACGAATTTGTCGTGCAGTTAACTCTGTGAGCTGCATGACAATACTGATTGAAAGTAAGGGCATTGATCTTCTTAGTTGTTGGCTCATGTTGCTCACCTACCCTTTCACAATATTCACTATACTATATGTTAGCTTTCTTGTCAATGACACGTTATATCATCTAACATGTAAATTTATTAGAATAATAGATTAACTAATTACTCATTCATTCATAGGTACTACCTTGTAGTTCTAAAACAGCAGAAAGAATTGCGAACTTAACATGCTCATAAGTTAGTCCACCTTGAATGAATGCCGTATATGGTGGCCGTATTGGACCGTCTGCAGTTAACTCGATACTTGATCCTTGAACAAAAGTACCTGCTGCCATTATGACATCGTCCTCATACCCTGGCATATAAGCTGGCTCTGGTGAAAAGTGAGCATTAATAGGTGAATTTGCTTGAATTGCACGACAGAATTGAATCATTTGTTGTGCATTTTTAAATGTGACAGATTGTATTAAGTCCGTCCTTTGTTCAAGGTAATGAGGTGATGTATTCATCCCAACTTTTTCAAGCATTGCAGATGTAAAGATTGCCCCTTTTACTGCTTGTGCTACAACATGAGGTGCTAAGAAAAATCCCTGATACATATCTCCTAATGTGTTCAAAGACGCACCCGCTTCTCCTCCTATACCCGGAGAAGTCATTCGGTAAGCACATAAATCAACATACTTTTTCTTACCTGCAATATAGCCCCCAATTTTCGCAAGTCCTCCCCCTGGATTCTTAATAAGGGAACCTGCCATTAAATCTACTCCAACATTAGTCGGTTCAAGCTTTTCCACAAATTCTCCGTAACAATTATCTACGAAAATAATTGCCTGCGGCTTTAATTTACGTATTTTTTCGGTCATTAGTTTAATGTGATCTACTGTAAAAGAAGGTCGATTAGCGTAGCCTTTCGAACGTTGAATGGCAATCACTTTTGTTTTAGTTGTAATAGCTAACTCAACTTTTTGCCAATCAATTTGACCGTCGCTTTTTAAATCCACATGTTGATATGAGATATTAAAGTCTTTTAGCGAGCCTGTATCATGCTCTCCGCCATCAACAATCGATTGCAATGTATCGTAAGGTTTACCGGTAATATAAAGCAGTTCATCACCTGGACGAAGTACACCGAATAAACTGATTGTAATTGCATGGGTTCCAGAAATTATTTGATTTCTTACAAGTGCAGTTTCAGAACCAAATACCTCGGCATATACACGTTCTAAATTATCTCTTCCTTCATCATCATACCCATATCCTGTTGAAGGATGTAAATGAAAATCACTTACTTGATGTGTTCGAAAAGCAGTTATAACTTTCTCCTGATTGAAAAAAGCAATTCTATCTGCTGTCGCGTGTTGGTCTGCAACAAGCAGTTCAATATTTTTTGCTTCATTTAATATTTTCGTTGTTAGTATGGATTGAAATGTCAAAATTTTTTCTCCTCAACTATCTATTTTAGTTTTCTGTCTTCAAGTCAACTATACACTATACACGATGATATAACCCCAAGCGTACTATTGTATTTAAAATAGAACATGATATAATATATTTCGTCCTATTAAGATATGGAGGAATGTGAAATGGCTTGGACTGTATTTAGTATTATTGGAATTATTGCATTTGCCATTTCCGGGGCAATCGTTGCTATGGAAGAAGAATATGATATATTTGGTGTTTATTTACTTGGAATTGTTACTGCCTTTGGTGGAGGTGCAATTCGAAATTTATTAATAGGAGTACCGGTGTCAGCATTATGGGAACAAGAAATGATGTTTCAAGTTGCACTACTTGTTATGACAATCATCTTTTTATTTCCACGCCATTTGATTAATCACTGGAATCGCTGGGGAAAATTTTTTGATGCAATTGGTTTGTCAGCTTTCGCAATACAAGGGGCATTGTTTGCAGTTCAATTAGGTTTACCAATTAGCGCGATTGTCGTTGCAGCGGTTCTAACCGGTTCAGGTGGAGGTATCATACGGGATGTTCTAGCGAAAAGAAAGCCACTCATTCTGCGAAACGAAGTATATGCAGTATGGGCAGTGTTTATTGGACTAATCATTGGTTTTGAACTTGCAACAAGTGACTTAGCCCTTTACATTTTATTCGTCATAACAACCACATTACGGGTTTTTTCATACATCAAGAAGTGGCAATTACCATTTCGATCATTACAACAATCATAAAAAGCAGCTTAACTCATTTCCGAGGAAAGCTGCTTTTTATTTTACTAAAACTAAATTTGCCCTTTACTCTTTATTAAAGTTCTACTTCGCCTTGCCATTCTAACATCCCGCCTGACATGTTAGTAACGTCAAATCCTTGAGCTTCAAGGAATTGACAAGCCATACCACTACGTCCACCTGAGCGACAGATCACTATATATTCTTTTGTTTTGTCTAAGTCTTGATATGTGAATTCTACTAATCCTAATGGGATATGTTCTGCACCTGGAATCATTCCGGTTGCCACTTCATCTGGTTCTCGTACATCAATCATAAGAACTGTTTGACCAGCATCAAGCTTTTTTTGTAAGTCTTCAGGTTGAATTGTTTTCATATTTTCCCCTCCAATAAGTTGGTTGTGTATCCTCAAGAATGACCTTAGAGGCCAATAAGCTCGCCAACTTGTTTAAGCTTCTTCAGTTGAAATTGAAACTGATTTGGAAGGTACAAAAGTTGAAATGGCATGTTTATAAATAAGTTGTTGTTTGCCTTCAGATTCTAATAACACGGTAAAATTGTCATATGATTTAATGATTCCTTTTAATTGAAAACCATTTAACAAAAAAACGGTAACGAATACATTATTTTTCCTTAACTGGTTTAAAAAAGTATCTTGAATATTTATTGGTTTCATATTGTACTTCCTCCTGTAGTGCTTGAATTATAATACGATTTTAAATTCCTATGTTAATACTATTCGCTCTTAATGACTAGATTCCTGCATACCGTTCTTTATTAATTGATTTATTTCTAACATATCGACGTCAGGCTTAACCCAAGAAATTGGTAGTTTATTGCGTAAATAAGTAAGTTGTCTTTTTGCATAACGTCGTGAATTTTGTTTAATAAGATCAATAGCAGCATTTAATGATATCTCATCTCGAAAGTAAGAATACAATTCTTTATAGCCAATTGCCTGTACAGCTTGTACATCCTTAATACCATTATCCCATAGTTGTCTAACTTCATTAACTAAGCCTTGCTCAATCATACCATCTACTCGCAAATTAATTCGTTCATATAGTTCTTCCCGGTCAACCTGTAATCCTATAATTACATGTCGATACATGGATTCATGACCTTGATTTTGAGATTTAGCAGATTTTGTCGTTTGCGAATGCTCTGCAATTTCTAGCGCACGCACAACTCGTCGTGTGTTATTAGGATGAATAATTGCAGCACTTTGGGGATCAATTTGTTTAAGTTTTGAATGCATCGCTTCAGATCCAATTTGCTTTAATTCTTCGTAATAAGCATTGCGAATTGTATCGTTTACTCTGTCATCTGTAAATTGATAGTTATATAAAACAGACTGTATATATAATCCTGTACCGCCAACTAATATTGGTAACTTCCCTCTTGTTTGAATTTCACTAATTTTAGAACGTACAAGTTGTTGATATTCAGCCACTGAAAAAGGCTCTGTTGGTTCTTTAATGTCTAATAAATGATGTGGAATGTCGTCCATTTCTTTACAAGTTATTTTGGCTGTTCCAATATCCAAACCTTTATATACTTGCATCGAGTCACCATTAATAATTTCACCGTTCAATAAATTTGCAAGCTTTATTGACAATGCTGTTTTTCCTGATGCTGTAGGTCCAACGATAGTAAGTACTTCTAAGCCTATCATTTTTTCTTCATCCATTGTAAAACTAATTCAAATGTTTCTTCTTTTCCTAATTCATTTAACAATTCATGTCTTTTTTCCTCTACTAACACCACAGTAATATCTATCAGTCCTGCTTTTTTATATTGATTAGCAACCACCCAAACTTGTTTCCCATCATTGCTTACGGGATCCTTCGATCCAGAAATCATTAATATAGGTAGTTTTTTAGGAATATGCGCTATCTCTTTATTATCATGAATCACGTCAAGTCCATTAAGTAAATCAATAAAAAGTTGATTGCTAGTAACAAAACCACACATAGGATCTTCAATATATTTTTGTACTTCTGAAGGGTCAGAACTTAACCAATCAAAACTCGTTTGCCCATCTTTGAAAGCTGCATTAAACTTGCCAAATGACATTTTGTCCAAAAGAGGATTTTCGGTTTGTTTTCCTTTGACAATTGAAAATCCTGTGGCTAATAATTTCCCCACTTTTCCGGACGCTCCTGATGGGCCACCAGTTCCTGATAATACAATTTTTGAAACAGATTGTCCATATTTTTGAATATATCTTCTACCAATGAAAGAGCCCATACTGTGAGCAAAAAGTATTGGACTTTCGCAAGTGATTTCTTTACGAACAGCATGCAAAACTTCTCGTACATCTTCCGTCACTCTTTCAAAGCCATCTTTGTCTGTAAAAAAGCCTATTTGATTTTGTTTTATTCCTGTGTAACCATGTCCACGATGATCATGTCCAGACACTACATACCCATTTAAAACTAAAAATTGAGCAAATTCTTCATATCGCCCAATGTGCTCTGCAAGTCCATGCAATATATGAACATGTCCAATCGGTGTTTCTTCAGGCTTATAGATCACTGTGTAAATTTCTTGTTCATCTGACATTTTTACATAATGAATACTTTTATTCATCAGACATTCTCCCCTCGGAATGATATTGATGCTTTTAGTTGTTTATCTAGGTCCATTTGGTATTCATGTAATTTGTAATCTGAGTAACCAAGCTGAACTTTCATCATTTGACACACTTGCTCTTTATACGCATGTACTTCTTGAATATTGAAATATAAATCGCCTGTTCGCCTAACAAAAAAATCTACTGGTGTACAGGCCATTTCATATTGGATTGCATATGCAACTCTTGCAGCTATAGGCAACGGCAATTCATATCTATTGTCTTTAAGAATACTTGCATAGGCAAATAGTTGATCCACATTCGTCCCATAAAAACCTGCAAGTTTCTTCGACTCATCATATGATAATCCGTAATGTTCACCTTCTATCGCTTTCTTTTCAACAAAGGATTTGAAATGTTTAGAACCTCCCATATCCCCACCAGACAAAGGTAGGCTTTTGGTGATTGAAGGTTTGTAAGTAAATGTATTACTTTTTTTAGTGAGACGATCTACAACCATTTCAGCCATTTTTCTATATCCTGTTAATTTTCCACCAGCAATTGTAAGAAGACCGCTTGCTGATTCCCAAATCTCATCTTTACGAGATATTTCTGAAGGGTCTTTTCCAGCTTCAAAAATGAGCGGTCTGACTCCTGCCCAAGTAGATTCAACTTGCTGTAATGTTAATTGAATACTTGGAAACATAAAAGTAATAGCACTTAATAAGTAGGCAACATCTTCTCTTGTTGCAACCGGGTTTTTTGGATCCTCTTTATAAAAAGTGTCCGTCGTTCCAACATATGCTTTACCGTGTCGGGGAATCGCAAACATCATTCGACCGTCAGGAGTATCAAAATAAACCGCTTGTTTTAACGGGAAGTTTGATTGATCCACTACGATATGCACACCTTTCGTCATTCGTAGTTGTTTACCATTTTCAATCGAATCCTTCTTTCGAACTTCATCTACCCAAGGACCTGTTGCATTTACAATATTTTTGGCATGAATAGTAGCAAGCTGTCCAGTAAGTTGATCTACTGTTTCTACCCCAACCACTTTACTTTGATGGTAGATAAACGATTCGACCTTCATATAGTTTATGCAAATCGCGCCTTTTTCAGCCGCTTTTTTTATGACTTCAATGGTCAGCCGAGCATCATCCGTACGATATTCCACGTAGTAACCTGCTCCACGGAGTCCATTTGTTTTTAGTAATGGCTCCTTAGTCTTCGCTTCTTTAGTAGTTAACATTTGCCGACGTTCATTGCGTTTAACTCCTGCTAAAAAGTCATACACTCGAAGGCCAATCGATGTTGAAATCGGTCCAAAAGTACCGCCTTTATGAAAAGGTAAGAGCATCCATTCAGGTTCTGTTACATGAACCGCATTTTCATAAACTATTTCTCTTTCTTTTCCTACTTCTGAAACCATTTTCACTTCAAATTGTTTCAAATACCGTAGGCCGCCATGCACTAGTTTGGTCGAACGACTAGAAGTACCTGCAGCAAAGTCTTGCATCTCAACCAAAGCCACAGACAGCCCACGAGTTACTGCATCAAGAGCAATTCCAGCGCCAGTAATTCCACCACCAATTATAAGCAAGTCGAATTCGAATTTATTTAACGTTTTAATCATATTAGGACGGTCTAGTGCTGATAGCATCGTTGATTCTCCTTTATTTAAACAGTCTCGTTGCTTCTACTGCTTTTTGCCATCCATTATAAAGTTCTTTTCTCTTAGTTGACTCCATTTTTGGTGAGTATGTTTTTTTACTGTTGCGCATTTTTTCAATTTCTTCAATATCAGACCAAAAGCCTGTAGCTAAGCCAGCTAAAAAAGCAGTTCCAAGCGCCGTTGATTCATTTAGTTCTGCTAATTCAACGTCCAGTTCAAGTAAGTCACTTTGGAACTGCATGAGGAACTCATTGTTAACAGCTCCACCGTCTACACGTAAGGTTTCGACTTTGATGTCTGCATCTCGCTCCATAGCATCTAATACATCTTTCGTTTGATAAGCTAGTGATTCAAGCGTAGCACGAATAAAATGTTCTTTTGAGGTCCCCCGTGTTAAACCAAAAATAGCTCCTCTCGCATCTGAATCCCAATAAGGTGTTCCAAGTCCGACAAATGCAGGCACGACATAGACCCCTTCAGTTGATTCAACTTTTTCTGCATATAATTCACTATCTGAAGCATTTTTTATCATTCTAAGTCCATCACGAAGCCATTGAATCGCAGAACCTGCCACGAACACGCTGCCTTCTAAGGCATACGTTACTTCACCGTTTATTCCCCATGCAATTGTTGTTAGTAAACCATTTTTAGATATTACTGGAGTTTGCCCAGTATTTAATAACATAAAGCATCCTGTACCATACGTATTTTTAGCCATTCCTTTTTCGAAACAACCTTGTCCAAATAACGCGGCTTGTTGGTCACCTGCTATTCCAGCTATTGAAACTGCCGCACCAAAGAAGACAGATGGGTCGGTTTGTGCATATATTTCCGAAGATGAAGCAACTCTTGGTAACATCGAAATCGGAATTTCTAGTTTCTTACAAATTTCTTCATCCCATTTTAAGTCATGAATGTTAAATAACAAAGTACGCGATGCATTTGAGTAATCAGTGGTATGTTCTTTGTCTCCAGATAACTTCCATATTAACCAAGAATCTATCGTTCCAAATAACAAATCCCCTTGTTGTGCTAACTCTTTTGCTCCTTCAACATTGTCTAAAATCCATTTTACTTTTGTTCCAGAAAAATAAGGATCTAATCTAAGTCCTGTTTTTTCTTGAAACCATGTTTCTAAGTTTTCTTTTTTAAGATCATTAACAATTTGTTGAGTTTGGCGAGATTGCCATACAATGGCATTGTATATGGGACGACCAGTCTTCTTGTTCCATACAACGGTCGTTTCGCGTTGATTGGTAATTCCGATTCCATGTATGTTGCTTGGTTGAATTCCACTTTCAGATAATACAGCTGCAATGACTGATAAAACAGAACCCCAAATTTCGCTTGCATTATGTTCAACCCAACCTGGTTTAGGAAAATATTGTTTAAACTCCTTTTGTGAAGTATGTACAAGCTCTCCTTTTTGATTAAAAAGAATCGCCCTGGAACTTGTTGTTCCTTGGTCAATTGACAGGATGTATTCTCCCATTTTTATTCCTCCTCAATTGCAACACTCACCTTTAATCATTTCAAAAAATCTGAGTTGCTGCTTTTTTCTAATATTATTTTCTAAAATTCAAGCATGAGTTTATGAAGAAATTATTTCCTTTTATTATACTGTTTTTCCTAAATGAATGTATAAGAAACGTACCATTCTCATGAAGGGCAATCAAAATTATGAACAAGTCTTGCTTGTTACTTTAGCAATCATATTAATACTTTTCAAATTTGTGTTGTTGCATTATGAACTTTCAAAGCATATAGTTGTTCTAAGGAAACTTTTTTTCGGCAAGGAAATACTCATTGGATTTATTTAAAATAATTTTCATTACAGGAGGGATTTTATGAAAACAGCAATATCCGTTAGCAATTTATTTGTTTCGTATGACGGGTCTGAAGCTTTAAAAAACGTCAGTTTCACAGTCGATAAAGGAAAATTAGTAGGCATTATTGGACCCAATGGTGCAGGGAAATCAACATTGTTAAAAGTATTATTAAACCTAATAAAAAAAGATTCTGGGAGAGTTGAACTATTAGGTAAATCAATAAAAGAAATGAAAACTAAAATTGCTTATGTTCCCCAACGAAGTAGCATAGATTGGGATTTTCCAATTACGGTTATTGATACTGTCATACTCGGTACTTATCCAAATTTAGGAATCTTTAAACGTCCCAAAAAAGAACACAAAACTTGGGCGCATGAATGTTTAAAGAAAGTTGGAATTGCAGAATTACACAATCGTCAAATTGGTGAACTCTCAGGGGGACAACAACAAAGAGTTTTTCTAGCTCGAGCATTGGCACAAAAACCGGAAATGTATTTTCTTGATGAACCATTCGTAGGTGTCGATGTTACGAGTGAAGAAAAGATTATCTCGATATTGAAAGAGCTTCGGGATAGCGGAAAAACTGTAATCGTTGTGCACCATGATTTAAGTAAAGCCAGTGATTATTTCAATGAACTAATTCTTTTAAACAAAGAGCTCATTGAACATGGAAATGTTGAAAGAGTATTTCAGCCGGACGTCTTAAGTAGAGCTTATTCTATTCAATTCCCATCAATAATAGGTGAAGGAGTGAGCTCATGATGAGTTTTGTTGAAGCCATCATACAATACGGATTTTTACAAAAAGCCCTACTTACGTCTATTATGGTTGGTATAATCTGCGGGGTAATTGGTTGCTTTATCATTTTAAGAGGGATGGCTTTAATGGGTGATGCAATCTCACATGCCGTACTACCCGGTGTGGCATTGTCTTATATTTTGGGCATAAACTTCTTTTTTGGAGCTGTATTTACTGGATTAATTACCGCGTTAGGTATTGGTTTCATTAGTAATAATAGTAGGATTAAGAATGATGTTTCAATTGGTATTATGTTCACAGCGGCATTTGCATCTGGGATTATTCTTATTACATTTATGAAAAGTAGTACAGATTTGTATCACATTCTTTTTGGAAATGTACTCGCCGTACGTCCATCTGAAATGTTGTCAACATTGATAATAGGAATTTTCGTTCTTGTTTGTATCTATGTATTTTATAAAGAACTACTTGTTAGTTCTTTTGATCCAACGATGGCCTCTGCTTATGGATTGCCTACTAAATTAATTCATTACTTTTTAATGACACTTCTAACATTAGTAACAGTTGCTTCTTTACAAACAGTAGGCATTATTTTAGTTGTAGCAATGCTTATTACGCCAGCATCAACTGCGTATTTATTAACAGATCGGCTATGGGTAATGCTCTACCTTTCCGCTGGAATCGGTGTTTTATCATCCATACTTGGTTTGTATTTTAGCTATACCTACAATTTAGCATCAGGTGCGACCATTGTACTTGCTGCAACTGTTTTATTTATTCTGGCATTTTTATTTTCACCAAAACAAGGCTTAATATGGCGCTCGATTAAAAGTGCACGAAAAAGAGAAATGCATTCACAATCATAAAAATTAAATGGAGGATTAAGATGAAAACTATAAAATATTTTACAGGCATCATGAGCATCATATTGCTTCTACTTATTTCAGCGTGTGGTAAAGAAGATGAAAATGCTGAAAAAGATCCTAACGAAAAGATTCAAGTCATTGCTACCTATTCAATTATTTACGATATTGTTAAAAATGTAGGTGGAGATCGAGTAGAGATTCATACGCTTGCTCCAGTTGGTTCTAATCCTCATGAATATGATCCACTTCCAAAAGATGTTCAACTGACAACAGACGCGGATGCCGTATTTTACAATGGACTTAATTTAGAAGCAGGAAACTCATGGTTTGAAAAATTATTACTAACTGCCGATAAAGGCGAAAAAGACTCACCTGTGTTTCAGTTGAGTGAAGGTGTTCAACCGAAATATCTGACCACTGAAGGGAAAGAATCTGAGGAAGACCCTCATGCATGGTTAGATATTCGTAACGGAATTAAATATGCTGAAAATGCTAGAGATGGATTGATTCAAGTTGATCCTGAACATGCAGATGTATATGAGAAGAATGCTCAAGCATACATTAAAAAACTTGAAACTCTTCATCAGGAATCAGTGTCGCGTTATAACGAAATACCAAAAGAACAGCGTCTTTTAATTACTAGCGAAGGGGCCTTTAAATATTTCTCTGAAGCTTATGATTTTGAAGCAGCTTATATCTGGGAAATCAACTCTGAAAATCAAGGATCACCAGATCAAGTGAAATCAATAATTGATTTTATTAATACGAAAAAAGATGCTGTATTGTTTGTTGAAACGAGCATAGATCCTCGTAGTATGGAGACCGTATCTGCTGAAACAGAAGTTCCAATCTACGGTAAAGTCTTCACTGACTCCATCGGTAAGCCCGGTGAAGATGGTGACACGTATATTAAAATGATGGAATGGAATATTGATACCATTTTTAAAGGCTTAACTGAAAATAAATAGCCTAAACATAAATAATTATGGTCAACTGTTTGCCTTGTAAGATGCGATTAAGATTCAACATGTTATACTTGTAACTTGCTGGACGATTTAACTACTACCATATATCCTAGCAAGTATATAACATTAATAATCGAATAGAGAAGGTGAACAAAATGATTGAAATAAAAACATCTACATTAAGCAACGGAGAATTAAATCGTGGCGTCTTTGCTACTCGTGATATTAAAAAAGGAGAACTCCTTCATGAAGCACCCGCTCTCCCCTACCCAAATGACCAGCATGAACATATTGAAAAAACACTGTTAGCTGATTATGCGTTTGAGTATGGAATAAACCATAGTGCACTAGTATTAGGATATGGCATGTTATTTAATCATTCATACCAACCAAATGCCGTGTATGATATTAATTTTGATAATCATACATTTGATTTCTTTGCTTATAAAGATATCCAAGTTGGTGAAGAAGTTTTGATTAACTATAATGGTGAAGTTGATAATGAAGATCCACTTTGGTTTAACGAAGAAAATCCAACAACTGATTAATCA
>NZ_ALJG01000269.1 GCF_000286315.1 Paenisporosarcina sp. TG20
GACCGCCCGCGGAAAGCGTCCACCTGTAACGGAAATCATACCGGAAACCAAAGTTGATACTATATGGAATATCTTGCTAGACTGATACTTATATCATTTTTCTTATATCGTAAAAAAGATGAGCAACGAATCTGCTCACCTCTAATTTAAAACAATAATTATTTATTAAACCTCGGAGCCACCCGTTTTTTCGTAGCTTGCTCATAAGCATAAGCAAACTCAATCAACTTAGGCTCACTATAAGCCATTGCACTAAATGTAATCCCCACTGGCATCCCTTTTGTAGTGTATCCAGCGGGAATGGTAATGGAAGGATAACCTGCTGTTGCGGGCATTGCAGCCCCAAGATTGCTTTCAAATAAGAGCGCATCCAAGTTATGTTTGGTCATGACAGCATCAATTCCCTCATTAGCCGAAATTCGAATACCTGTCTGATGGTGTTCTAGGTAAGTAGGATCGTTCTGGTCATCACTCATTGTTTGCGCGAGTTCTAGTTCGATTTGCCCGAATTTCATACGAACGTCCGGGTCTTGCTTATTAAATTCAATGACATCGGCTAGTGACTTAACTGGAACATCATCAGAAACATTTCTTAAGTAAGCATTTATATCATGTTTGAATTCATGCCATAACACGATTGAATCAAGATCCGGGTCAGCAATTGTTACGATTTCTATAATCGCTCCTTGCGCTTTGATTTCTTCAATCGCAGCGTCAATAATGGCTCTTTCATCTGTATCTGCATCACTTAAGAATGCATTATCTACACCGATTCTAGCTCCGTTTAAGCTATCTGCTTTTAAATGCTTCGTATAATCGGTTAATGCTTTTCCATGACTCGATTTAGTAATGGCATCCGTTTCGTCTACTCCTGTGAGTGCGCCAAGTGTAATTGCAGCATCAGTCACTGTACGGGTCATAGGTCCAGCGGTATCTTGGCTGTGTGCTAACGGGATAATACCAGTGCGGCTTACTAAGCCAACAGTTGGTTTAATCCCAACTAATGAATTAGAGCTTGCTGGACTAAGAATTGAACCTGATGTTTCAGTCCCAATCGCGACAACACCGAAGTTCGAAGCAATACTAGCACCAGATCCTGAACTAGATCCTCCAACAAGGCCTGGATCGAATGTATCAGGTCCATAAGGATTTAGTACCTGTCCACCTAGTGCGCTGTAGCCACTAGGTACATATTTGGTCATAAAGTAAGCCCATTCACTCATATTGGCTTTACCAAGAATGATGGCACCTGCTTCTCGCAATTGTTTAGCAATAAATGCATCTTCTTTAGCAAAGTTATTTTCAAGCGCAATGGTTCCAGCTGTTGTTGGCATATTATCCACTGTTTCAACATTGTCTTTTAAAATTACTGGAATCCCATGTAAAGGACCGTTATACCCTTTTTGACGTTCCTTATCTAGCTTCGCCGCTACTGCTAACGCATCTGGATTGACGGTTAAAATTGAGTTAATTTTCGGACCGTTTTGATCATACTCTTTAATTCTATCTAAATACATCTGAACTAATTCTACTGATGTTAATTGATTTGTTTGATATGCTTTATGAATGTCTGCGATGGTTGTTTCTTCTATATTAAACGTATTTTCTAGCATATGAGTTACTCCTTTACTTTTGAGGATTTACTAAACAGTATAGCCGTTTTCCTTAGTACCTGTCACCCTAGGTGATTATTTAGGGATAATTGGATACTAGATTTGTAGGTATCGTTTTGCTTGATATAAAAATTGTGGTGAGGTAAAGCTATTATTTGATATCTATTACACGAAGTTTTTAACTGAAATGAGAAATCGAATCCCTTCGATGAGAAAATTTTATAAACTATTTTCTATATCAAACCGAAGTTCTAAGCTAACAAGTGTTCACGGTGTGTTTGGTATATGGAGATTAACATTTTAAAAACTATTTTCTTCAACAGTATATAATCTCATATTTTTTTATTAAAAGAGTATCCCGAAGCGTATACATAAGAATGAAGTACGAAGGGAGGGATTCATCATGCAAACAATGTTTCAATACAATTGGAAGGTCAGAGAAGAGTGGTTACAGTGGTGTGAGGAAGTACCTTTAGAAGAGCTTTTGAAAAAAAGAACCGGCGGATTGGGAAGCATATTGCATACATTGTTTCACATTATTGACGTTGAGTGGAGTTGGATTCGAATCATCCAAGGAAAATCTGAATGCCAAGAAAGCTTTTTGGACTATCAAAGTCTGGAGCAAGTTAAACAACTTGATAGGGAATATAAAAAAGAGGTTAAGGAGTTCGTCGAAGCCTGGGATAGTGACTGTGAACATTTGCTGTTTCATGATTGGAAACCTGGTGGAATCGCAAGTACAGATAAATGGGGAGAAATTATGCGTCATGTGATTGCTCATGAAATTCATCATATTGGGCAACTTTCAGTATGGGCAAGAGAAATTGGAAAACAACCAGTTTCTGCAAATCTCATTGGCAAAGGATTACAACTACCTCAAATATGATGGAAAATAACAAGCAAGACCTTCTCAAGGTCTTGCTTGTGTTAACTCTGAAAATGCTTTATTAAATTGATGAAAAGATGAAGGTCCATATGAATTTGAATTGTTTTTAAAAAAATGAAGAAACATATCTTCTTTTGCACATATAACTGAGCAGTTTTTCGCCATCATGATGAGCTTTAGATAGGCAATGAAGTAATCACTTGATAAATTCCCTCCGTGGTTCACAACCATTTTAGCTTCCTCCTATTTTGTGAGTTTTTATGGTACTGAGACCCTGGAATTCCTCAATGATCATGTAAATAAAGTCTCCTATCATTAACAACAAGAACTTTTAGCTATTAAATTCGTACTACATACGCCTGTTTCTGGTAAATCTAACTCTACTCGTTTAGCTGCTTCTTGATCACCAGTCAAATGAGCCACAACAGATCTAACTTGCTCATAGCCAGTTGCCATTAAAAAAGTTGGTGCACGACCATAACTTTTCATACCCACTAGATAGAAATTCTTTTCGGGTTGACGAAGTTCGGCTTCTCCATGGGGCCGGACGGTGCCACAACTGTGTAGGTTCGGATCGATAAGTGGAGCAAGTTTTGACACGCTTTCTGTTGCTGAATCAATGTCGAGGCGAATTTCTCGTAAGAAATCGAAATCTGGACGTGATCCAGTGTTTGCGATAATTTCATTGATATCGTAAATAATAGATTCTTCGTTTTTAGTCGTGCCATGAATTGTTAATGTGTCGCCAGCAGCTTTCACTTGGTGTATTAGGAAAGGGGTATGCACAGTAATTTTTCCACTATCCACTAGTTGATGAATACGTGATCCTAATTGACCTCTAGCGGGAAGAGCATCTAAATCTTCTCCCCCATATGCGTCCTCCACACGATTCTTGCGGAGAATCCATACGATTTCTGTCTCTTCCAAGTTGGATAATTCTAAAATAGTATTGATAGCAGAATGACCACCACCGACTACTGCTACTCGCTTATGTTCGAACTTTGAACGTAACTTTCCTGATATATCGGGAATTCCGTATGTTATATTAGATTTAAGCGATTCTTCATCTCTTGTCCAGACATTATCCGCATTAACAGGGTTAGGTTGCCCCCAAGTACCAGTTGCATCAATGACAGCTTTAGCTTCAATTCGTTCGGTTTGACCTTGTTTTTCAACGTACAAAACAAACGACTGTTCATCCCGTTTTGCGTTCTTCATCTTATCTAATCCGTGTTTCCTAATGGCTATAACTTTAGAATTCAACTTAATGAACGGTTTAATTTGAGGTAGATTTGCTAGAGGGATTAAATAATCTCGAGCGATATCTTTCCCATATGGCAAAGCTTCCAGTTCGGGTGATTTCCATCCACTCTCTTGTAAAAGTTCTAATGCCACTTTATCGATATTGTATTGCCATGGGGAGAAAAGGCGTACATGTCCCCACTTCAAAATATTACTTCCTACACTACTGCCAGACTCAATGAGTATAAACTTTTCATTTTTAGATACTAAATGGGCAGCTGCAGCTAAGCCAACAGGACCAGCTCCGATAATTGCGATCGGCAAAGTTGAAAGTGCATCCATGCTTTCGGGTGTGTCACAGCAATTCGTTAAAATATTAAAGCTGACTTTGTTGTTCGTCATTTTAATGCCTCTTTTCTTTTATTTGTAAAATGCAAGTATATATTTAAGGTAAAGCAAGATTTCTCTTGCTTAGATTAACGGAGTACAGCAAACACTGGACTTCGCCATAGCGTTATTAAGTAACTTAATAGATCTTAAGACAGTTTCTTGTTCAAATTCATTCATATGGGAGAAGACTTCGTTTAAATAGGAGTTCATAGAAGATTCCACTGATTGTGCCATATTATGTCCTTCATTTGTTAAAGTTAATACATAAAATCGTTTATCATCAGAAGAAGGAGATTTTGAAACTAGATTCATCTTTATTAACGTTTGTATTTGACGACTAAATGTCGTAACATCAATCGCTAAAGTATCTGCAATTTGTTGCATCGTTGGAATATGTTGTTTATCTATTTCATATAAAATATGGCTATGCACAGTTGAAATTTCAATGTCATCACCTGCACAACAGTTTTTATTTAAAATACCGAAGCGGCGAGTTAAAATTTGAAAAAGTTCACGTTTGTTTTCCATGTTTCACCTCTTTAAAATAATTATATGTCAACCAATTGCAAAATGCAACTAATATGTTAAAGTTAATTTTATAAGCAAAGGAGTGTTTATATGAACTTTAAAACCCGTAAAATGATTCCCTCAGATTGGGATCAAGTAAAAGAAATTTACAAAGAGGGCATTAAAACGAAAAATGCCACGTTTGAAACACTAGCACCATCTTATGAAAAATGGATGGAATCTGCACACCCTGGTTGTCATTTAATTGTAGAAGAAGAGTTTCAAGTACTGGCGTGGGCAAAAATCCTATACACTTCTGCCAGACCAGTATATTCAGGTGTGGGAGAAGTCAGTATTTATGTGCATCCAAAAGCAAAAGGAAGAGGAATAGGAAAAAAACTTTTAGCTGAATTGATACGTGTATCCGAGCAACAAGGATTTTGGACATTAAAAGCTAGCATCTTTCCTGAAAATAAATCTAGCATCAGCCTCCATAAAAAGTGTGGATTTCGCATCTTAGGAGTTCATGAGAAAATTGGGGAAATGGATGGAATCTGGCGGGATAATGTCGTAATGGAAAGAAGAAGTGATACGGTAGGAGTTAATCATAATTCATCTCAGAAGAAAAAACACAAATGGCTTTCTCTATTCTTTGAAGAAACGGAATAATACTCTAGTAAACTTAAAATTATAATAATAGTAGAAGGACCCGCAAGTAAAAGTACTTGTGGGTCCTTTGAACGTTTCATTACTTAGTAGTTCCACGTCTTTCAGTAACCGTTCGACCACCGATTCCCCAGTTATCAGTATCTACCTCGTCTATGACAACCACTGTTGTTTCAGGATTCTTATCCAATACATCTACCAGTAACTGGGTGACGCCTTCAATAAGTTTTGCTTTTTTCTCTGGTGTCACATGTTCATTCGTTATTTTAATATTTACGTAAGGCATTTCATCGCTCCTAGTTATTTTTTAACCCATTATAGAAATTCCAAACGGTTCCCAAAGGGGTTATCGACATAAAAATCTTTTGCTCCTTGTAATTGTTCATCCAATTAAATCGAGATACCTTTTCCGCGGAGATGTGTGGCGAAGGCTTGAATATCAGTCACCTCAAATGAAAGATGAGCTTTTTTAACACCGATAAACAATTCTTGTACACCGAAATGAATATGAACATGTCCATCGAGAACCAAACGCCACCATTTTTCTTTAATTCATCTGGTTTTTGACTTCTTCCTAAGAAAGAATATCTTGAATAAACAAACGGGCTTTTTCTTCACTACCAATTGGTGCGGCTAGTTGAATATGATCAACTTGTTTAATTAACAGCATCTTCGGTTTTCCCTCTTTCATGTTTAACTTAGAGAAGTAAAAATAGTGCGCCAACAAATACTAATAAAGCAGAGCCTGAAAGTGCCCCTGTATAACTTTCTGTTTCTGTAGGTAATATTCCTGCAACCGAGGTCCAAATCTCACATAAAAACTTGTAGAAGAATCTGATGGAGCTAGCAAAATGATGGCAACAGCTTGAATCATTAAAGACATCATGAAAACGTACTTTCTCCAAAGAACGGTTAGATGATGTATGAGGGATAGCTATTAAGTTAGGTAATTCCTAAATATTAGTATTTTTACCACTAAAAACCGTATTGTTGTAACGTAAACGGTATTAGGGTATAGGTATAAAATAAAAGACAATTTTTCCCAGACAAACTTACTCCATCTTACTCTCGCGCCGACTCTATTAAAATATAATTGAAACTATGAGTAATATGTAACGTTTTTATTGCACAAACGTTTAATTTAAAGGGGATGCTTTGGTGAGACTAGTTGTACCATCACTGAAATGGAAAGAACAACATGAAAATTACATGGGTGAATGGGGTTCTGTACGAATGGCTCCGAGTAGTATGGATTTATCTGGATTTCATACATATGAAGAGTATTTAACCGCATTGGACGCGCGTGCTAAAGGACAATTCCCTTCGGTAGAAAGCTCACATTACTTTTTAATAAATAACAACAATAGAATTTTAGGAATGGTTGATATTCGTCATGAGCTTAACGAATTTTGAGAACAATCGGAGGACATATCGGATACGGTATTCGGCCATCTGAACGAAATAAAGGTTACGCATCCTATCTATTAAAAGAAGCACTTATTAAATGCAAAGAGTTGCATATGGGTCAAGTTCTAGTTACATGTGATGAGGATAACATCGGTTCTGCCAAAGTCATTTTAAATAATGGGGGAGTGGAGGACGATTTATTTATTACAGAAGAAGGACAGTTGAAGAAAAGATTTTGGATTTCTGTTAAGTCATCTTGAGATAAACGATGTGGACGACATACTTGAATTAATAAAGATCAAGTCATTTTAATTTTGTTCCTACTAAAGTACCTAGATCAGTGGAAAAATACCTAGGAAAAATATGGATTAGTAAATCCATCCAAAAAAGACCGGGATAAAATAACTGAATATATTGAAAAATGGTAAATATAACTTTTCAATTATACTAATTTTAGTTATAATAATATTCATACATAATCGTAATACCCCTTATATAAGATTTTTTAGATTTCATCCACATATTTGCCCAGTCCAATGTAGAATGGAGCCGAATTATGAATCAGACGTTAGAATCTATGGAATCCAAAGAAATTCTTCAAAGTGAAATGATGTATAGTCAAATAATTGAATACTCCGTTGAGACCATTATGATTCATTTAGACCACAAAATTCTCTATATTAATCAGGCGGGTGCTGAATTTTTAAGAGGGGGAAAAAACCAAATAATTGGTTCAAACTGTTTAAACATTATTCAAGATGATATGAAAGACAAGATTAGGGAACGATTTGAACAAGGCATGTATGGACAAGTACCTCTGAAAGTTATTGAACAATCGATTATACGATGTGATGGGAGTCTTGTGGACGTTGAGTTTTACTGTCATCCAGTTCAATTTGGTAATCGACAAGCCATTCAAACCGTTTTGCGTGATATTACGATCCAAAAAGAAACGGAAAAAATGTTAAAGGACCGACAGAAAATGGTTTCAATCGGAGAAATCGCTGCAGGTATTGTACATGAAGTAAAAAATCCATTAACTTCAGTTAAAGGCTTTTTACAATTACTAAAAGAAAAAAATCCCCATCCCTATATACATGCAATGGAAAGTGAATTAGAGAAAGCAATTGATACGTTACAAAACTTGCTTCAAGTATCTAAACCGGATCTCTACGATGAGCCAATTATCGAAATTGACGTGTGTAAAGAACTGAACTCTCTTATATATTTATTTCAAGATAAATTATATAATATAGAGATTGAAATGGATATACGAGATTGTGATAAACATATATTTGGCAAGAAAAATTTATATTTAAAAGCATTTTTTAATCTGATTAAAAATGCATTAGAAGCAATGCCAACTAAAGGAAAGCTCCGAATCGAACATTACTTTCAAAATGACAGTGTTAATGTGAAGGTTATCGATACCGGAGTAGGTATACCAAAAGATAAAATAAATCTGCTTGGAAATCCCTTTTATTCCAGTAAAAATAATGGGACAGGTTTAGGTTTAACACAAGTATTCACAACGATTAATAATCATGGTGGGCAAATGACTGTGCACAGTAAAGTTGGACAAGGATCAACGTTTCACTTGAAATTACCACAACATCCGACTGGTGCAAAAATCTTGTCTATAAATCGATATGATATACAGTAACGTTTTGATATTTATGGGGTTGTCCACTTATCAAATAAATTGAAAAAAACTTCAAAAAAACACCAATCTATGTAAGACTGGTGTGAAAAGATTATAGAGCTTTTAACATACCACCATCTATGATGAGGGATTGACCCGTCATATACGTATTTGCAGGTGATGCTATAAATAACACTACTTTAGCAAATTCCTCTGGTTGACCATAACGACCAATAGGTATTAGATTCTCACTACGTTTGATAACGTCTTCAATTGAAATACTTTGTCGAGAAGCAGCCAGTCGGTCGAGTTCGGCGACACGGTCTGTTGCAATACGGCCAGGGCCAATAGTATTAACTAAAATATTATGTTTCGCGTATTCTCTAGCTAAACTTTTTGTCAATCCGACCATTCCTGATCGGAACGTATTGGAGAGGATTAACCCATCAATTACTTCTTTCGTAGAAGAAGAAGAAATATTGATGATGCGCCCAAAATCATTTTCTTGCATGTGTGGCAATACAGCACGAGTCGTCCGGACATAACTAAGTAAGTTTTTCTCGAACGCTGTCATCCAATCTTCGTCGGCTAAATCTTTAAATCCACCAGCAGTTGGTCCACCAGTATTATTAACTAAAATGTCAACTCCACCAAATTCTGTTTTTATCCAAGCAAATAGCGCATTTATGTCTTCTACTGAAGACATGTCGCATGTTTTAGCATACACACGCTCGTTATTCGTCAACTGCTTGATTTCCTCAACAGTCCGCGCCAATGTTTCTTCAGTGCGACTCGACACAAGGACTGTGGCCCCTTCTTTTGCAAACTCCAGAGCTGTTGCTTTTCCTAAACCCTTACTCGATGCAGTAACAAGAACAATTTTATCTTTTAATTGTAAATCCATCTAATCCCTCTTTTCTATTTATTTATTTATTTCACTTCAATCTTAGCTTCTAATTCAATTACTACATTTCCTTTAAGCGCCCGGCTAATCATACAAGAGCTTTCAGCTTTTTTAGCTAATTTTTGTGCTGCTTTCAAATCTTTATCAAATAAAATGACGAGATGAGGACGGTGAATAATTTTTTGATATGTGATGATTCCTTTGTTACTTTCAACAATGCCTTCAGAAATCATTGTTAAGCTTTCTTTCTCAATACCACTACGTTCAAGCATAGCTGCTAGAGTGATAATGTAACATGTAGCTGCTGCACCTAGTAACATTTCATCCGGGTTTGTACCAACACCAGGACCGTCCATCTCTGGAGGAATGGAGATTTTAGTATGTAAGTGTTCAGTTTCGATTGTACCGACATCATTTCGAAGGCCTGGCCAATTTGCCGTTAGATGAAAAGAATGAAGTGTCATAAAGATCCCCCTTTATTCTTATAGTTTAAATGATTCTACAAAAAAAGATAATAAAATGATTCAATATTTAGAAATTCTTTTTGAAGAACAGTCAGAGTAAGGTTAATAGGAAAGAGACCATTTTAGATTACTTTTTTTAACCCACAGGGTAGTCCAATAATAAATAATAATTTTCATTTGTTTCATTCAAATATATAAACTTATAACGGACTATTAAAATTGTAAAGAAACCTGTTAATAACTAATGAAATATTATGAATATATGTCTATATTACATGGATTACAGAATGTGTAATCGCGTCACTAAATTGTTAACTCCTATTCATGTCATTGTAATCGTTCTGAAATCACAAGATGTTAAGATGACAATCGTTAGTGAAAAGGAGGAATTTATTTTGAAAAAGAAAATCGTTGCACTAACTGCAATTGTTACATTATCAGTAGGGTTGGTGGGACAAGCATCTGCTTCTAGCATCCATACGGTAAAATCAGGAGATACATTATGGTCTATATCACAAGCCAATAATGTTAGCGTTAAGAACTTACAAGAATGGAATGAGTTAAACAACTCTACTCTCATATATCCACGCCAAAAACTTAAAGTGGAGGATGCCGTCTCAACCTATACAGTTGTAAAAGGCGACTCACTTTATAAAATAGCATTGGCAAACAGTATGTCTGTAAGTGAATTAATGAAGTTGAATAATCTCTCTAGTGATTTAATTCATCCAGGAGATCAATTTGTTTTAAATGGACAAGCTAGTGCTGGTAACACAGCAACTACTTCTACTAATTCATCGACAGCGGCTACTCGAACAACTGCCGTTTCAGCTCCATCTAAAGCTAAAGAAATGACAGTAACGGCAACTGCATATACTGCTTTTTGTACTGGATGTTCAGGAATAACATACACGGGTATTGACTTGCGTTCTAACCCGAACCAAAAAGTTATTGCAGTAGATCCATCTGTAATTCCGCTTGGATCACGTGTATGGGTTGAAGGTTACGGTGAAGCAATTGCTGGAGATACCGGTGGTGCAATTAAAGGTAATAAGATAGATGTCTTTATTCCAAGTCGACAAGAAGCTCTAAACTGGGGTCGTAAAACAGTAAACATTAAAATACTAGATTAATAGTAGAAATAGTTAAAAGGTGAGCCATGTGCTTGCTTTTTTTTGTTTTAAAATATAAGAATAGTAAGGCGGTTTGGCAACCACAATCTTTTTAATCGAGTGTTACATGCCAGTCTCATGGACCATGAAGGAATATGGAATAGCGAAAATGAGTGAAGAAATGAAGGAGCATATGATCAGGTATAAATAATCATATGGGAGATTGTAATTTCAAGCTGTCATTTTGCAAAAAAACCGTTTGAAGTTGTAATTGTTGAAGTTATAAGAATTTAAATTATACAATACTATACTGAAAAATCTCATTATTTTTGGTTCTACATTCATGCAGAGTCCCTTAGTTTAATAGTAATCATAGAATACAAAAATAATGCTTAAGATCATAATCTCTCAAGCATTATTTTAATGGGCAAGTTTTACATGCTTTATGAGTTTGATAATATAAGCAACATGTTTTACGAAAAGTAGTGCATTCAGATTCATATAAAGCAAGAGGATGTTGTTTTTTAACTCCGAATTCACTAGCAGGTGATTTGATTAAACGTTGAAAAGTAATGCTATCTTGAAGGGTAGAAATGAAAATCCATTTGATGTAGATAAATATATTTTCAAATAATACAACACGTGAGATGCCTCTTTCTTTTGCTAACAGTTCTACGATAGGAACGAGAGTTTGAGCATATAACTCTTTCGTAATCCATTCTACTGTAGACTGGCTAGGTTCTGCGGTTTCAAGTGAAAACGAATAAACAGGTAACCAACTAGTATTTGTAGATTCTTCGGAAATCGTTATGATTGAACATTCTTTAGAGTTTATTATTGCATTATGTTTGATACGAGCAAAAATCATAAGAGCTACTATGTAACCTACTCGTTTCGCTGTCATCGATGCAGCATGTGCTCTTGTAGGACTCTTGAATTCAGTCATCATTCGATTTAGATGTTGGTCAATTGAGGGTTCATGAATTAAATCTGAAAGAGTTAATTTGTGTAATATCATCTGATCTTGATACCAACGGAAGTTTTCGACCATTTCTTTCGAAATAGAACTATTCATTAAGAACTACCCTTTCTTCGCACTGTTAGTAGTAAGAAAATGAAATAAGGCGCACCTACAGCTGCTGTCCAAACGCCAGCTGGAACTTCAATTGGGGCAAATGCTACACGTGCAATCCAGTCTGCTATGAGAACAAGTAGCGCACCAACTCCAGCTGAAAATAAAACCATTGATTGAAATTTTGGACCTACAATCCTTTTTGCAATATGTGGTGCAAGTAAACCGACAAATCCGATTCCTCCGGCAAAAGCGACAGCTATTCCAGTTAGCCCAGTACTCACTAAAAGTAATAGAATTCGATTAAGTTGAACACGAGACCCAACCCCCGTCGCGATATCATCTCCAAGTTCTAAAATATTCATTTGTTTTCTCAACAAGAGAGATATTGCGATAAACAACAAAGACCAAGGCATGATGATAGAAACTTGAGACCAATTAGCACCGTAGATACTTCCAGTCGTCCAAATCGTCGCCTGGCTTGCTCGATAAATGGGGCCCATTAGTATCCATACGGTGGTTCCTGCTTGCATAAAGGCTGCAACAGCAATTCCTATAAGCAAAAGTCTGAACGGAGCAATGCCATTTTTCCATGACAATAAGAAAACAACTAGTGCAGTTAGAGTAGCCCCTAAAAATGCAAACAAAGGCAACCACTGAATACTCACTGTTAAAGAATTATTCTCATCCGAGAATAGTGTTAAAAATAATACCACAGCGAGAGAAGCACCTGCAGTGATTCCGATTAAATCAGGAGAAGCAAGTGGGTTCTTTGTGATTCCTTGTAAAATTGCCCCTGATACAGCTAGCGACATTCCGACAAAAAGGGCCATCACGATACGAGGTAATCTAAAGTCGATTAAAATAGTCTGGTCAAATTCATCACCAAAACCAAATAAAGCAGCAACTACTTTCGAGGGAGACAAAGGGAATTCCCCAGAACCTGCTGATAATAACATGACCGTAACGACGGCTAGAAAAACAATAATAGTAGCAACAAAGGGATGGCTAGTAAAACTAAGGCGATTGAATATTTTCATTTACTATATCCCCACCTTTCTACGTGCTACAAAAATAAAGAAAGGTACACCTATCAGGGCAGTCATCACACCTACAGGTAACTCTTGAGGCATTAATACATAGCGGCTTCCTATATCAGCTAAGAGTAAAAGAGCTGCGCCCCCCATAGCAGAATAAGGAAGAATCCAACGATGATCGAGTCCAATTAATGGACGAATTAAATGTGGAATGATGATACCAACGAATCCAATAGGACCCGCAACAGCAACTGCTGAACCAGCCAAAACAACCGCACAGGCGCCAAAGAAAAACTTTATCCATACGGTTCGTTGACCCAGACCTATAGCAACGTCATCACCAATACTTAATACATTCAATTCCTTTGCGCGTATAAAAGCGAGTAATAGAGCAACAACCATGTAAGGTAAAGCATTAACCAGTAAGTCAAGAGGTCGGTTAGCAACTGAACCTGCTAACCAAAATAATACTTGATCAAGAGCAGTTTCATTTAAAACTAACAACCCTTGTGTAAACGATGCAAATAATGCTGTTATTGCGGAACCAGCTAGAGTTAATTTAATGGGTGTAAGTCCCTCTCTCCCAGTACTACTTAAGACAAATACGAGCGTAAAAGCAAAAGTTGCACCGGCAAAACTAAGCCACATATAAGATTGTAAACTTTGAACAGATAAAAAAACTACACCTACAACCACAAAAAAACTGGCCCCAGCATTAACACCAAGAATACTCGGTGAAGAAAGTGGGTTTCTCGTAATTGACTGCATAATGGCACCTGATACACCAAGACAAGCTCCAACAAATGCTGCAATCACTGCACGAGGATACCGGACATCACGAATAATGATATGTTCATTTGAAGTTGTAGGATTGAAAAAAGCCAAGAAGGCTTTCGACCAAGTGGTGTGGGTATAGCCATAAACCAAGCTGGCACTCATTAAAAAAAGAATGCAAACCATACCAATCGCAATTCCCCATACTCGGGTGGTATTTGTATTTAACATTTTTTAACCTCTGAACTATGTATTTTAAAAGTACTTATTGACAAGTTAAATCGTATCATATAAAGTACTAACTGTAAATGATTTTCATTCTCAACTGGATGATAAAAAAGGAGAAATAACATGAAAAAATTTGGTATTTTATTAATTACTTTCATGCTGTTGGCGTTAGCAGCATGTGGTACAACACAAGAGGAATCTACTACAAGTGGGAAAGATATAGAGAAAGAGGAAAGTTATACAGTTACTCATGCAATGGGTGAAACAACGATCAAAGGTGAACCAAAACGCATCGTGATCTTGACAAATGAAGGTGTAGAAGCACTCCTTGCAATGGGAGTTACACCTGTAGGAGCAGTTGAAGCATGGACTGGTAACACATGGTATGACCACACTGCTGAACAGTTAAAAGATACAAAATCTGTAGGTAAAGAATCAGAACCCTCTTTAGAAGCCATTGCTGCATTGAAACCTGATTTAATTATTGGGAATAAAATGCGACAGGAAAAAGTCTACGAACAGTTAAGTAAAATAGCGCCAACAGTGTTTGCAGAAACATTAAGAGGCGACTGGCAAGAAAACTTTAAATTATATTCTCAGGCGATTAATAAAGAAGATGTAGGTAAAGAAAAATTAGATGCTTATAATAATCGTATTGAAGAAATAAAAGTAACCTTTGGTGATAAAACCCAACAAGAAGTTTCAATGGTCCGCTTTATGGCTGGAGATGTACGTATTTATCATAAAGACTCTTTTTCAGGGGTAATATTAGAGCAACTAGGCTTTGCTCGACCTGCTGAGCAGGATGTGCCAGATTTCGCAGAAAAAGGTGTAACAAAAGAAAGAATTCTAGCAATGGACGGCGATATCATGTTTTACTTCACATACGAAACGGGTGATAACGAAGCGACAAAATTAGAAAATGAGTGGATTAACGATCCATTGTTCAAGAACCTTGAAGTAGCAAAAGCAGATAAAGTATTTAAAGTAAGTGACGTGATTTGGAATACGGCAGGTGGCTACATTGCCGCTAATTTAATGCTCGATGACCTGGAAACGCACATCAAGTAAAAACATCATATTTGAGTCAATTTCATAAAAAAAAATCTAGTAATAAAATCCTAACAAAGTTGATTTTCGCTCCATGCGGACGCTTTCC
>NZ_ALJG01000270.1 GCF_000286315.1 Paenisporosarcina sp. TG20
TTTATTTTAATGCAACGCTAGTGGCTTTCTATATAAAATAGTTGTCATTATGTTATCTCCTTTACGAATGAAAAAACTGTCCTACTCATGCCGCAATACTTCTTTAAAAATATCTGCGCTTGAGGGACAGTCTATATAAAATTGATTATTCGTTTACATTCTCTACAATTGTAGCAATTCCTTGACCAACTCCAATACACATCGTTGCTAGCCCGTATTTAACATTTTGTTTTTTCATTTCATATAGAAGTGTTGTTAATATCCGTGCCCCACTAGCCCCAAGAGGGTGCCCAAACGCTATTGCTCCACCATTTACATTTACTATTTTGTCGTCTAATTCTAATTGTCGTATACATTCTAGTGACTGTGAAGCGAAGGCTTCATTTAGTTCAACGAGTCCGATGTCATTGGTTGTGAGCCCCGCTCGCTGAAGTGCTTTTCTTGAAGCGAAAATTGGACCTAATCCCATAACGTTTGGTTCTAGCCCCGCTGTAGCTCCTGCAACATATCTTGCTAGTGGCTTAAGGTTTAGTTCTTTCGCTTTTTTTGCACTCATAAGTAGCAATGCGGACGCACCGTCATTAACACCTGAAGCATTGCCTGCTGTAACTGTGCCACCTTCAAATATTGGTTTCAGCTTAGAAAGTTTTTCAAGAGTCGTATCCGGACGTGGATGTTCGTCTAGAATCACCGAAATTTTATTACCTTTGCGGTCTGTATAGACTACTGGTACGATTTCTTCAGCAAAACGATTTTCTTCCTGCGCTTTTTTTGCACGTTGTTGGCTAATGTAAGCAAATGAATCTTGTTTTTCTCGGGTTATATTATACCGCTGTGCAACAGTTTCTGCTGTTTGAGGCATCGAATCTGTTCCGTACATTTCTTTCAGCCTTTTATTAATAAAACGCCAGCCGATTGTTGTATCTTGAAGTTCCATAGTGCCTCGTGGAAACTCTTTATCGGGCTTAGCCATGACGAATGGTGCACGCGTCATACTTTCTGTCCCACCGGCAATGTATACATCTCCATCGCCTACTGCAATTGCCCTTGCAGCATACATAACAGCATCGAGTCCTGATCCACAAAGGCGGTTAATAGTGGTGCCTGCCACTTCAACAGGGAGCCCTGCTAGCAACGCCGACATTCTCGCCACGTTACGATTGTCTTCGCCAGCCTGATTAACATTTCCAAATACAACTTCCTCAATTTTCTCTGTCAAAAGGTTGGGATTACGTTCGACAAGAGCCTTAATAACGACAGCACCTAAGTCATCGGGTCGCACATCTTTTAACGCACCATTATATCTTCCGATGGGTGTACGAACGGCATCTACTATAACGACATCTATCATTTCGTAACCAACTCCTCTACTATTGTATAGTCGTATACACCTTTGCCGCTTTTTCGTCCTAGACGTCCAGCTTTTACATATTGTTCTAGAAGTGGCGCAGGACGATACTTTTCTCCAAGCTTTTCATGCAAATATCTCAAATTATTTAAACGTGTGTCGAGTCCGACGAGATCGCCAAGTTCAAATGGCCCCATTGGATAATTTAAGCCTAACTTAACTGCTTTATCTATTTCTTCTGGCGTTCCTAGCCCTTCTTGGAGCATGTAAAAGGCTTCGTTACCAACAAGCGCACTTATACGGCTTGTGACGAATCCTGGAAATTCGTTAATAACAACCGTTTCTTTGCCCATTTTCTCGGCTACTTCTCTAATCCTTTGGGCTGTCTCATCGCTTGTTTCCAAGCCGCGCACGATTTCTACAAGAGGCATTTTATGTACAGGATTAAAAAAATGCATTGCTATAGTTTTTTCTGGTCGTTTACCAAAAGAAGCAATTTCTGTAGGGCTCATCGTTGATGTATTTGTTGCAAAATAACAATGAGAAGATGCATGTTCTTCAATTGTTTCCATCACTTGCTTTTTTATAGCCATTATTTCAGGAACAGCTTCAATAATTAAGTCGGCGTTCAAAGCTGCTTTTGGTAAGTCGCTTTCATAACTTAAATTCTGACGAGCTTGTTTGACCTGATCTAATGAAATCTTTCCACGTGAAAGACCCTTTTCAAAAATATTGTCAATTTCTTGCTTTGCATTTTGCAATGCAGATTCATTGATGTCAACAACTGTCATAGCGTACCCACCAACTGCACCGACATATGCTATTCCTCTGCCCATCACTCCTGAACCAACAACAACGATATGTTTAATCATTATTCCACTCCTCCTTATAATAATGAAAGAATACGGACAAAGGTTATAGAAAACCCTGTCCGTAACTTCATTTATTTATTACAGTCCAAATGGATTCAAAGGACGGCTACCGTAGTATGATAGAATGCTTTTCGTTTCTGAGTAGAGATCTAGTGTTTCAATACACAACTCGCGCCCGAATCCAGATTGCTTATAACCACCGAATGGCGTTCCAGGAAATGCAGAAAATGGACAGTTTATCATGACGATTCCTGCTTGTATCTGATTTGCAACACGTGTAGCACGTGCCCCATCTTTTGACCAAACAGCTGAACCTAAGCCAAACTCTGTATCGTTTGCCAATCGAATTGCTTCTTTTTCATCTTTAAACTTCATAACAACGACTACTGGTCCGAAGATTTCTTCTTTAACAATTGACATGTCATGATTAACGTTTGCGATAATTGTCGGCTCATACCAGAATCCATTTTCATACCCTTCAGGTTTTGCAACATTACCTCCGGCGAGGATTTCTGCTCCTTCTTTCTTAGCGGATTGAACATACCCTTCAATTGTATCAAGTTGACCTTGATCTATAATTGCACCCATATGTGTTGCTTTATCAAATGGGTTGCCTAACTGTAATTTTTTAGTTTTTTCTACAAACTTGCTCATAAATTCATCATAAATATCTTCATGGACGTATAACCGTGAACGAGCTTCACATGATTGTCCCGAGTTATAGAAAATTCCAAATAAAGAGCCATCAACTGCAGCATCGATATCTGCATCTTCAAATACGAGACTTGGTGATTTACCACCTAGTTCAAGTGTGACTCGTTTTAACGTTTGAGAAGCTTTGCCCATGATGTCTTTTCCTATGGGAGTTGAACCTGTGAATGCTACTTTATCCACTTTGGGATGTTCAACTAAATAGTTCCCTACATCAGAGCCAGAACCTGGAATAATGTTTACTACGCCTGCGGGAACACCCGCTTCAAGGCAAATTTCTCCCAAAATAATAGCTGTTAAGGGAGTAAGAGATGCCGGTTTAACAATAACAGAACATCCTACAGCAATAGCAGGTGCAACTTTCCAAGCAGCCATCATCAGTGGGTAGTTCCATGGAATAATTTGAGCGCAAACGCCTACTGGCTCTTTTTCAGTGTAGTTGTGAAATTGACCAGGTACGTTGTTTACAGTTCCACGGTGTCCAACGATTGCGCCTGCATAAAACTCGAAATCTTCAATTGCTTGAGTGACTTGGCCCTGTGCTGCATGAAGAGATTTACCAGTATCTAGTATTTCCAATTCAACTATCTCATTAAAACGAGTACGCATAATAGCAGCGATTTTATTCAAGACTTGTGCACGTTTGCCAATCGGATACTTCTTCCATTTACCGTTATCAAACGATTCACGAGCCGCTGCTACTGCATTATTTGCATCTTCTTTTGATGCTTTTGCGACTTCAGCAATCAGTTCACCAGTTGCTGGGTTATATGTTTTAATCGTTTCACCTGTACTGCTTTTTACTTTTTCTCCATTAATAATTAAATGATAAAAGTCGCGTTTCGTCGATTCTTGCTCCATTTTATTTTCTTTAATGATTGTCATTTCATTACTCTCCCTATTGACCTGAATAAACAGGTTTTCTTTTTCCCATAAATGCATTGATACCTTCGCGGTGATCGTTTGTTAAGCCTGCTATTCGCTGTCCTTGTGCTTCTTGCTCAAGATAATCTTCAAAAGAAAGTTCTGTAACCGCTTTCAATGAACGTTTGATTAACCCGATTGCTTTTGTTGGTAATGAAGCTAGGCGTGTTGCAAATGCATTAACATCTTCTTCCCATGTTTCCACTGAAATTAGTCGATTTGCCAGCCCCATATCCACTGCATCAGCCGCAGATACTTTTTCTCCCAAAATAGATAGTTCTGCTGCTTTAGCCTGTCCGACTAACTGTGTTAAATAATAGAGATTACCAGAATCCGGTATGAGACCAACATGTACGAAAGCGTTTAAAAAACTAGCGCGTTCCGATACAAGCCTGAAATCACATGCAAGTGCAAGACTGAATCCTGCCCCAGCTGCAACACCGTTAATTGCTCCGACAATTGGTTTTTCACATTTTCTAATTTGCATAATCATTGGACCGTAATGGTCTCTTAATACTTGGCCATGATCCATATTTTCATCGACTTCTGATAAATCCTGTCCTGAACAAAATGCCCGTCCTTCACCTGAAATAACAACGCAGCGAACTTGGTCATCACTCGAGGCAGCTTTGATTGCTTCTTTAACTTCACGGTTCATTTGTGCGATAAATGCATTCAGTTTGGTAGGTCTATTTAAATAAAGCCACGCAATTCCGTCTTTGACATCATAACGAATTGTCTCAAACATTCAAATACCTCCTTACTTCCCTTGATAATCCGGCTTTCTTTTTTCAATAAAAGCATTCATGCCTTCTTTTTGATCTTGAGTTGCGAACAACAGATAGAAGTTTTTTCGTTCATATTGCATTCCTTCATATAAAGAAGAATCTACTGCTTTATTTACCGAATCTTTAATAAGGCGCAGTGATAGAGGTGGTTGTTTTGCAAGTTTATTTGCAAACTTCATCGCTTCCTCCATTAAAAGTTCTGGGTACACAATCTTATTGATGACTCCGTGTTTGAGAGCCGTTTCCGCTGAAATACGCTCTCCTGTCCAAAGCCATTCCAACGCTTTCGTACGACCAGCTAGTTTAGTCAGTCTTTGTGTACCACCTGCACCAGGCATGACACCTAGACCCACTTCTGGAAATGCAAATTCGGTATTACTTGCTGATATTAGTACATCACAGCAAAGAGCAAGCTCAAATCCACCACCGAAAACAAACCCATGAACCGCGCCAATGATTGGCTTTTTAATAAGTGCTAAACGATCCCATTCAGCAAATTGATTCAATAATTCCAGACTGATTGGATTCGCTTCAGTCATTTCATCGATGTCTGCTCCCGCTGAAAAGGATCGACCTTTTCCACTCAGTACGATGACACGGACAGTTTCGTTACGATCAAATGCTTCCATTGCAACAACTATTTCACTTATCATTTTCGTATTCAAAGAATTTAACTGACGTGGTCGATTAAGTTCAATAACAGCAGTGCTTCCCTTAAAGTAAGTTTCAATGAAATCAAAGTTGCTCATTAAGCATCTTCACCAATCATTAATGTGACTAGATTACCTGCGAATCCCATCAAATCCTTGCCAGAAGCTTTTCCTTCAGCTGAGCGTAAACCTTGCTGCAATGCTTCCAAGTTATCGTAAGTCATCTCACATGTAAGATAATATTTTCCTTCCCCACCCATAGGAGATCCTGTAACTTTAGTAACTTTCATTTCACGAAGTCCAGGGATTTTCGCAGTTAGGGGGCCGTGTACATTAAAGTAATGATTATCAAATTCCTCTTTGTTTTCAGGGTGTTTATATAATGCGATTAATTTAGCCATTTTATATTCTCCTCACTTTACATTAGTGTAGAAACAGGTTTCATTGCTTCAAATACGTTTTTACAACTCTTACAATACAAAATACTTCTGCATGCAGTAGGTCCGAAAATATTATCCATTGTCACATATGTAGATCCACAATATGCGCAATCTACGTGCCAAGAACCGTCTTCTTCAAAATGACGAGGTGGTGGAGCGATTCCAAACGCCCGCAAATTCACATGTCCTTTTTCTGTAATACGGTCTGAAGTCCATGGCGGATGGAAGACAAAATCTACTTCAACATTGCCTACTTCCGGCAATTCTTTGAGAGCATTCATCGTATTTAATTTAATAATCTCTAGTGCAGGGCATCCTAAGAAAGTAGGTAGCAGAACTACTTTTACGTTATTTCCTTGTGTGGTGACTTCTTCCACCATACCGAGGTCAATAATGCTGACAGAATCAATTTCAGGATCTTTTACGTTCATCAATACTTGATATACGAGCTCGGAAGTAACTTCTACAATTTTAGTCATTACAAACCCCCTTTCCGTATACTGATTACCAGACTGCAACTGGATCAAGATTGTAAACTTCGGAAAGTGTGATAAGTGCTTCATCCAAGTCTTTCGTATGTTCTCCGTTGCGCCCGTTTTTAATGGGTTTTTCTGGAATAAACGGAACTGTCATTTGAAGCGCAAGAAACACTGGTGTAATGCTTTCTTTCCAATTTTCCTTTAATTCTTCCTCGGTACCTATTAGTCTATTAGTCTCAATCGCTTGCTTTTGGTTGCCATAGGAGAATACATCTCCAAAATCATCCATTACGAGCGTGATGGCATCGTTCATTTTCTTTTTTGCTACTTCCGTTGAATTCATTAATTGTTTAAACCATGTTTCCCAGTGTAGTCTGTGGTAATAAAGTTCCATTCTCACTTTTACTGCCGCTTCTGCAACTGGTCTGTATGAACTTTCACATAAAGAGTCAATTTTTATTTTTTTAGCCTGTGTGTAAAAATAACTTCTTACAACTGCATATGCCCAGTCATATTGAGGTGTGTCCATATAGTAACCTTCACCATTAACCCGTTCAGTCAAGATGCTGTTTTTTCTTTCGTTTGCCACTCGGCAATGGGCAAGTTCATTAGCTTCTCCAACACCTAAATCTTCAAGAAGCTTGTAGTACATTGCTGCATGGCCCATGCTATCTTGACTAATTGAAGAAGATGCGATGTCTGCCTCAATATGGGGAGCGAGTCCTAGCCATTCAGAACCACGGTAGGAATACATAAAGTCATCGTCCGCCAATTGCAATAACAAGTCCTTAATCGCTTCTTTATATTCAGGGCTCATTAAGTTTTCATGACTATTCACTTTCTTTCACCTCCCCATGACAGTATCTCTTTTTCATCCAACAATTCTTGTTCGTACTTGCGCCACTTTTTCTTTAAGTAGCCATATCCTTTGGTCGTGCGGTAATCTTTATTTTCAAGCCTACCGAGGGACATTTTCTCTTCACTACTCATTTTTCTAATGTTCTTTCTATTTACAATCCAAATATCAGCAACCGGTTCACGACGCATGAAATTTTCCTGCGCCAAAACAAATGCCATATCTTCATTTGGAGCAAGTAGGCTGAATTGGTACTGGAATGTTGAACTCGGCGTTCGCTTGCTAAAAATTTCGAATTCTTGATAAAAGTTCTCTTCGGCCATTATTCTACGACTCCTTTCTCTATCTGACTGTCGCACTTAGTGCTTCTCGCACCCATGAATTATATTCATAAGAATGACGGCGTAGGTTCAGACGTTCTTGTGAACGTGGCCCTTGGTTTTTAATGATTTTCTTAAATTCATTCCAATCTGGCTGTTTGTAAGACCACAAATTACTTTCTGCATCATAGTTTAGAGTTGGGTCAGGAATCGTTAACCCTAGTGATAATATTCGCGGAATGTATTTGTCAAAAAATAGTTGTCTAAATTCTTCATTTGTTTTTGTACGGATCTTATATTTAATCGTCAAGTCTTGCTTAGATGAACCCGTCGTTTCTTTACTGGCCGGTCCAAAGAACATTAGTAAAGGTTCCCACCAACGATTTAAAGACTCCTGGACCATTGCTCTTTGCTCATTTGTTCCTTCTGCTAACGCCATGATAATTGATTCACCGTGTTGAGCATGAAATACTTCTTCTGCACAAATACGCTGCAGTGCTCTGGCGTATGGTCCGTATGAAGCTTTTAGCATATTTGTTTGTGTAATGATAGCTGCTCCATCAACCAACCAGCCTATAACTCCTGCATCTGCCCATGTTTTTGTTTCCATGTGGAAAACATTATGGAATTTCAAGTCTCCGTTGAATAAATCTTGCATTAAATCTCCGCGATTTTTGCCATACGGCAATAATAAATCTTCGGTTACACGAAGAAGAAGTTGACCATGACCCATTTCATCCTGAACCTTCGCCATAATGCCAAGCTTTCTATTAAGAGTAGGTGCTTTTGGTACCCATTCTTTCTCAGGTAATGCCCCCATTATTTCGCTCATGCCATGCATGGAAATTAATTTAATCAATGTCTGTCTATACTCTTCAGGCATCCAATCATCTGCCTCAATTTTATCTTCAGCTTCAATTCGCTGCATGAAGTGTGCTAACTGTTCCTCTTGTTCTTCTGCTGTAATGAGTAAACTCGTCATTTAAGTTCCCCCTTTATTTAATGTATGTAATTCTACCAGTTAATATAACAACATTTTAACGGAGTTACATATAATAGTTATATACAAAACCAGTATATAACATCAATATATATAAATCAAATGTTCTGATAAATTTAATTATTCCTCATTTGTTTACATTTAGAACTTTTTAAAAACTAACTGGTACTCGCTCCACAGGCGATGCACGTTGTCTGATCAATAATGGTATATCTAGCCATATCAATCATCCGTTTATTTTTTTATCAAGTCCGTTAGTATTTAAAGTGTATATTTACTTTGTTGTGAGTAATAGATGTTTTCCTTTTAACAATAGTTAATAACTGTTATTAACTGTTATTAACTGTTATTAACTATTGTTAAGTTTAAATACGAAGTTGCATGGTTGGTTGCATTGTGATGGATAGGAAGCATATGTACTAAAGTGTTATCTGAATTCCTTAACTATAACAACTATTTGAGGATCATCTTAATTGGCTGGATCAGAATGCTTGTTCTTCTCTCTTGCTGATATCAGGATTAACTGCTTCACCTGAGCAAGGTATCTTGGAAAATTCAATAGACTGTAAAATTTGATCTATATCAATAAATCCTATTTTTTTCTACATTCAATAAAAGGTTATTCTACAGCCAAATTCATAAAAAAATTGTAAATGGGTATACCAACTTTCCTGATGAAAATATCAGGAAAGATATTTATTGGTACCTTGTTACTTTGTCTGCTTTATAAAGGAACATAAACTTTATTGTGGATTAAGTGAGCTATAGGAAAGCAGATTAAATAGCAACGACTTAATAAGAGGAGATTATTGATATGAATGTTCAAAGAGCACAAGAAATTGCTGCGTCCCCAGTTATGGCTGATGTAATATATAATGATGTTTCAATCTATATTCAACATGTAGATGAGAACAATGGGACAGCTAGAATTTATTCTCTAAGTGAACCAGAAAATGAACTAGATGTTTCATTAGAAAAACTAATTGAACAATGATTTAGAAGAAATTTAAACTTAAAACAAAAGCCTCTCTTTAATAAGAGGGGCTTTTGTTTTTTACAATTAAGTGTATTTAATTTTTGGATCCGTTTGGGTATTTCAGGGTATTCCGGCTCTTGTGGTAACAGGAATCACAAGTTAAAAAGCGAGATTTATTAGACATGTTCTTGCCGCATTTCTTGCATGTTTTCTGATAATCGGTAACTTCACTCTTTAAGTATTCATGAACCCCGTCACTAATTTCTGCACGGACACGTTCCCAATAAATTGCTTCAGTTCTTCTGTTCAATCGGTATAAGAATAAGAGATGAAGACCGATAGCTTTATAAGAAAACTCTAGCTCTTCGAGATTTCTTGTTTTAATGAACGGTTCTGGAAGTTCTTTGCTCTCTGCAATAGCTTCTAAAGTGTTGAACCATTGGTGTACGAGTCCAGTTTCTTTCCCTGAGAATGGAAGGTGGAGAAAGCCGTATAAATCTAAAAGAGAAAAATGCGTTTCTATTTCCGTATTTTGAATCAGTTCATAAAGCTGAAACTCCTGAGAAAGAGATGCTTTTTTTGTACCCTTTGGTGGAGTGAATTTCTTCCATAATTCAAAAAAGTAGCCCATATGCCTGTAGTATTTCTGGAAATGTTCAAATACAGCAGCTGTTGGTGCAATTGCAAATATCTGGACTGGCTCGTCTACCTGCTCCAACAACTGCTGCATACTTTTTATGTCAGAAGTAAATGCAACCTTTCCTTCTTCAAATATCCCCTTTCTACCTGCCCTGCCCGCAATTTGTTTAACTTCCTGAGATTTTAATCTTCTTCTTCGAGTTCCATCAAATTTCTCGTTTTCAAGGAAAACAATGCGTTGGATAGGAAGATTTAAGCCCATTCCAATGGCATCAGTTGATACGACAACAGATGTTTCACCTTCATTAAAGCGATCGATTTGTTTCTTTCTTGTCTCTGGTGGCATACTTCCATAAATCACGCTGACACTATGTCCATTCCGTTGAAGAAAAGAGGCAGTTTCAAGAACTCTCTTTCTTGAAAAACAGACAATGGCATCCCCTTTTCTTGTGTTTTTCAGACTGAATTCAATTGGTTCGACTTTTAGAGGAGTTTCCCTCCTATATTCATGAAGTTCAATATCAGACTCACCTAAAAGCTCATAAAGCATTAATTTAATATTTCGGCTTCCAATGATGTGTACTTCTTTTGCATTCGCCTTCATAATTGCTTGATACCATGAAAATCCACGGTCTTTATCGGCAATCATTTGAGATTCATCAATAACAATTACTTCATAATAATCTTTTTCATGAAACATCTCGACAGTAGATGAAACATGGCGTGCATCTTTCTTTAGTTTCTCCTCTTCTCCAGTCTTTAGTGAACAAGGAATACCAACTGCATTTAGCTTATCGTAAATTTCAAACGCAAGAAGTCTAAGAGGAGCAAGATACAAACCACTTTCAGCTTTTTTCAATTTTTGGAGTGCTTGATGTGTCTTTCCAGAATTTGTTTCCCCAATATGTAGTACATATTTCATGCTCCTTCCTAGTGTGGGAGTATAGGCCTTGCCGAAAATATCGTCTATAATTCTTTCTTCTTCTTCAATCTTACGTAATTGGTTTGCAAGTTCTTCATCTTTTCTTCTCTCTCTGTTCACTTTATCTTGTTCAAAGATCTTTTGATGCAATACTGCATTAAATGGTGTATTCATCAGTTGCAATAAATCAGCAAGATATTCTTCTTGAAGTTCTGTAAAACAAGCATCAGATAAATCAGTCAATTTATTCGTTAGTATTTCGTTAAGTTGTTTTACAGTCAGCTGTTCCTTAAATGCTTTCCAATATTCAAGCTGTACTTCATCGTTTAGATTTTCAATAATTATTTTAGATATTAAATTTAAAATAAATTCAAACACTAACCTTTTATAACGATAATAGTACGTTTCGTACTCATAATGTTTCCTCCCCCAGGTAACATGAGAGTGAATATCGCCTGTTAATTCTTCGAAGAATTCAGTTATCTTTAAATAATCCGTAGATACAAATAACCCTGTCTTTTCTAAACGTTCTTCAAGTAAATGAAGCTCCAGGTATTGGTACTTTGGTCTGACTTGGAGATCATTTGTTATCATCTGTGCAATATGGTTACGGACATTTACGTAGATTAAAAAGAAATTCTGTTGAAAAAAATGGGTAGAAAACTGTATAAGCTTTTCTTGAACTTTAGAGCGATTTTCGCCTAATTTTAAAAATTCTGTTTGTTCTAAGTTTTTTTGCCTTGCTTTAATGTATCTCTGTTCCCAATCTTGCTGAAAGTCTGTAAAGCTTTGTTTGAGCCAATTAAGAACATTAAAGGGATGGTGGTGTTTTATTTCTTTGAGAAACATTTTATTCACTCTTTTTTGGGTTTCCCCTGAAATATCAATTCCTAAGGCTTTTAAAAAATTCTTCTTCTCATCTTTTTTAACATCTCTAGAAGCTATATTTATCCATACATCTAACCAAATTTGTTCAATATAAGCTATCCTGTCAGAAATGTAAGTTTCAAAGTTTGGTTGTAGCTCTTTTTTTTCATAGTATTGCTCAACATCCTTAATAACCTTTTGTTTTGTAGTCTCGATTGCAATCGGGTATATATCTTTCAATTTCATTTTAATAATCCCCTTTTACATTGAGGTGTCAGATAGGGTAATAAAGCGACTACCGCAAATAATCATCATCTATATTTTCTATACAGTTTTCCCTGGATCTTAACATCTATCCAACAAAACTTCATCAGTATATTTATGTTCCGAGGCATTAATTGAATTTGATAATAATACATTAATTGGTCAATCAATCCATTGATTTTGTTGTTCTTCTTCAGCTACCATCTGTAAGTCATCTGCAGATATCGTAATTATTTGATAATTATTACGTTCTGCATATTTTAAGGCTAGTTCTTTCATAAACTTAGGTGATCCTTCATTTTCCTCATCATAAATTATTAACAAACCATCTGAATTTCGTATAATGAACTTATTTTTTTCTATAAATTGCGAGGCCCCTTCGTAAGTCTTTCTGGTGACACTTGTTTGAAAATCAGCCTTAGCACAAATCATTTGATATGTTTCTTTTTTAGTTTCGTTCCAGTTTTTTTCTTGCTCCAAGAATGGAGTGATAATTGCATATTTAAGTTTTGGATACATTTCTTTTAATTCTATAACCAATTCAGCAGCCCATGTCTCGACACCTAATTGTCCGCTTAAAATCACCCATTCAAGTTCTTCTTCTAGCAATACGAGAAGATGTAATTTTAATGCTTTTTTTATAATGGCAACACCAGGATGTTTATTGTCAAACACTCCAATTTCATGTGGTTTATAGCCCGTAATTACTAATCTTTTTATCATGGATATCCTCCGAATTAATGGCTTTATATCTCGTTAGTTTATCATTTATTAGACGACAATTGAATAGCGCTAGAATTCTTCACAGGAATAATACTCTTGACTTAACAAGAGTATTATTACTAATAATTTAAATTAAAAACATCGCTACAATTGTTGTGGCAATTAGTCCAATTGTCACTGGGAATAAGTTTCTTCTTGCAAGTTCAAATGGATCGACACCACAAATCGCAGCAGCAGGAATTAAAGCCCAGGGAACTAAAGTACCGCCACCAACCCAGATAGCTGCTATTTGTCCTAATGCTGTTAGTGTTGCTGCCCCAGCACCGATTGCTGTTGCAAATATTTGTGCTACAGAACCAACGAGAGATATTCCTGAGAATCCAGAGCCATCTAATCCTGTAATCGCACCCACCACTGTTAATGTCACTGCACTTATTTCTTTACTAATTGGTACTAATGATGCGAGTGCTACTCCAAGGTCATTTACGATGCCAAGAGAGTTTTTAGGTAAAAGGTCTCCAATAATTTTTGTGAATCCAGAGTCACCTAAATAAAAAAATGCAGCAATAGGAATAACGGCACCGAAGACTTTGAAACCAAACTGAAAGCCTTCGATTAAGTAACTGGTTGCTTGTTCTAACCCCTTATTACGATGGCTGACCATGGTTATTAATAAAAGAATGAAAATAGATGTACCGCCTATTAATGCAGTAGCATCACCACCCTGCAAATTAAGTAAAGACATTACAACTACATCGCTTGCAAAAACAATAGGGATAAATATCGAGAAGAAACGTTTTTGATTGGAAGATAGTAATAGTAATTGTTGTGGTGTTGGTTCAGCGTGAGGTGTTGTCGCTAAACCAGTTTCATTCGTTAGTTTCCCGGATTTCAAATCACGTTTCAAAAAATAAAATGCTGTTATTGTTGTCACAAGTCCCATCACAATTACAAGAGGTATACTTGCACTAATCACGTCACCAACAGGAAGACCTGCAGCATCTGCAGTTAGTTTAGGAGCTCCTTGAATAATAAAATCACCAGACAATGCGATACCATGACCAAATAAATTCATAGCCATAGCCACCCCGAGTGCTGGTAACCCTACACGTATTGCTACAGGAAGTAAAACAGCACCCATTAATGCTACCGCTGGAGATGGCCAGAAAAACCAAGAAATGACCATCATAAGAATTCCAATTGTCCAGTATGCTAAAGCTGGAGTTCTAATTAGTTTAGAAAAAGGTGAAATCATGACATCATTTATACCAGTTGTTGTTAAAACCTTACTCATTGCAACGATAATAGAAATAACAAGGATGGTTGGGAGTAATTCTGTAATAGCAAAAATAAAACTTGTAAAGATGCTACTAATTGATTCACTTAAAGATCCAGTTGCTGTAATAGCTATTAAGAAAATACCAACAATACTTACAATTGTCGTATCACGTCTAAAAACCATGAAACCAATAATCGAAAAGATAAAAACAACATAAATCCAATGCAGCGCTGTAAGCTCAACGCCCATTTTTTCCGCACCTTTCTATTGTTGTATCATTGGAATGGTTTTCCGCCATTCCAGATGTATTATAGAATATGAGGTGATCTTAGAATGGTGTAAAGATAATTTAAAATTTAGTGTAATTCTATGCTTTTATCTTTTCGAACACTAAAACTAACTAAATCTCTTTTCATCACAGACTTTTATGCAATTCTTCCTGCCTCCGAGTGGAACGTATGTTCGTTTTATGGTACACTGAAAATAGGTCAAATATTCAGGAAAAGAGGTGTTGGGAATGGCAAAGGAAACATCCCCGACTTTCGTGCTGAAAGTCAAGATGCATACTGATGAGAGCGATGAAAAGCTAATTGAAACCGAGTTGGAAATCAATCGAGCGATCAATAATACGTGCTTGGGCGAACTGTTGAAGCGGGAAAAATGCATGAAGCGGACGAAACGCCACAAACAACTCATTCGTATGTACCGTGCCATTTCCAAGAAACTCGCAGGAGCGGAAAAACAGAATAACAAAGCTTCCATCAGCTTCTACAAATTAGAGAAAGAAGAAGTGAACGGAAAGTTCGCTGTACTTCGGAAAGAATTCGGAGTGTCTGAATTCAGCATCCACCAGTACATGAATCCGATTCGTTCGCATTTCGAAAATCAGGTCAACGCAAATGTTGCCCAAAAAACCGCCACCCGAGCTTGGAATGCGTTCAAAGAAACGATGTATGGAAAAGCCAATAGCGTATTTTTTAAACGGAAAGGCGAAATGGACTCTTTTGAAGGCAAGACCAATGGAACGGGATGGGTTTATAAAAACCGCAAAATCAAGTACGGCAATCAGTTCATCGAACTAAATGTCAAACGGAACGACACGTATCT
>NZ_ALJG01000271.1 GCF_000286315.1 Paenisporosarcina sp. TG20
CGCCTGCAACGGAAATCATACTAGAAACCAAAGTGGATACTGTGTGCTTTCTTTAAGGACCGGGCGCGCTTACCCGGTTTTTCTTAGTGGAATAGAATGGATATTTAAATAGTGTTAATCATCCTTCTTAAAGTGAATCTTTATTTGAGTTGATGACCGTAAAATTATTATTTACGCAGGCCTTCACAACCTGATGGACCTGAAGATAATCTGCTAATAGTTCAGCCATATCGGTAAGTATTTCTTTTACAACAGTCTTGTTCTTAAACAATTCGAAGTTACCACCACCACCAGCTCGGTAATTATTCATGACAACTAAGAAAGGTCCATTTTGATCTTGTTGGTGAAAAGATAATTTAATAATTCTCTGCCCTATAGGTTGTGCCACATCAATAGTATAGTCAATGCCTTCCCACATATCATAATTGTAGTGCTGGGGCTTTGGTGTAATAAAAGTTGGATTTACAACAATATTATTGTCTTCATTTATCCTAAAATAGGATGCTGAAAGTTCTAATGCTTCCTTGATCTCTTCTTTTGTTAATTCAAGCACTGATAATGTATTAGGATATATATAATTCGATACAATATCTCTCATTGTCACAAACGATGGTAATCCACGCGATGAATTATCGAAAAGGGATGTATTTGATATCTTCACCCCAGCTGCATCCATTTGGACTCGATTTATCCATTCAATCATCGGGTGTTCATTCAAACGAACGTCAAATGAATCTACTATTAACATACTTCCTTCAATTTTCCCGATAGCCTCATCTAGCCATAATTGTGTTTCTAACTCGTTCTTACACACAAGTTTCAGGACTTCTTCGTCAGGCTCTTCATTTGCAAGTGACGTCACTTCTCCAATAATAGTCTTAATACACCAATTGTTATGACTGTCTCGCATAAGAGTAATTGTAGCCTTTCCAATATTTTGTGCATGAAAGCCAGATTGAAGAACATAAGTACCATTTATGGTTGTGGCTATTTGACGATGTTGGTGGCCTGTTAATAGTAAGTCAATGCCCTCAATTTCTTGACACATTTGGTATCCTTGATTTTCTCCCGTTAAATGTTCAGTAGGTTTTCCATTTTCAAGATCACATTCAAATCCACCATGATAGCTGACAACAAGTAAGTCAGGTTTCTCAGTATCACGAATAAATTCAACCCAGCGTTTTGTCGATAGGAAAGCATCTTCAAAATCTAATTCTTCAATATGCAATGGGTTTTCCCAGTTGGGAATATAATGTGTAGTTACACCTAGTATTACTACTTTCACATCATTCATTTTCTTTACTATAAAAGGAAAGCCGAAGTAAGGTTCTTGTGAAGTTTTATCAAGAATATTCGATGATAACCAAGGGAAAAGAGATTCCTTAACTGCCTTTTTTGCCATTGATAATCCATAATTAAATTCATGATTTCCTATAGTTGTGCAGTCATACTCCAGGTGATTCATAATTGATATCATAGGATTTGGTAAGTGATTACGAAACTTTGCATAATGATAGGTCAATGGAGTTCCTTGGATAGAGTCGCCGTTATCAATCAAGAGTAGATTAGGGTTTTCCTTCCTCAATCTTTTAATGTGAGTCGCAGCATAGGCCATACCCAGGGGTACCACTTCATTCGTTGCATAGTTAATTGGAAGGACATGGCCATGCACGTCGCTTGTCAAGAGCAATGTCAGTGTTACTTGGTCAAGCTCCATTCTATCAGCCCCCTCAAAAGGAAATTATGGAAAAATAAAGAACAACAATGAAGTATTAGCTACTAGTATGACCTATACATCCTGTTATCGACACCTGGCATGGAAGCAGGAAATAATATGGATTTAAGGTACAATTGAAAAAAGGGGTGAAATGAAATGGGCTATTTATTTTTTGCCTTATTAATTTGTGTCTGTATATGGACTGTATGGCGGATGGTAAATCATAGGCGTTTGCCTCTTAATCATCGACTCGATGTTCACGAAAAAAATCAAGAAGATGTGTCTGTATCAAAACCGGAATTGAAAAATGAGGATGATGAATCTGGGAAGTAGGCATATTATATGTTATTTCGTAGAAAAATGTACACCATGACATATCCAATCACTTTTCCACACGTATCTACTCCCAAACCAGCTGACGCATGGTGCAAGTCTGGTTGGCAGATGGGTGAATGAAAGCAAAACGAAGATAATGTCCATGTAGGCATACCGAGATCAAGCTGACATTAAATATGTAGATCATTTACTAGAAAGAGTTGAAGTATAACGAATGAAAATCAATCATATCTTGTTTTCTGTTTCAGATTTATCTTGCTCTGTTGAATTTTACTCAAATGTACTGGGAGCTAAACTTTTAGTGAAAGGTAAAACTACCGCATATTTTGACCTGGATGGTTTATGGCTTGCGCTTAATGAAGAACCTGATTTTCTTCTAAATGAGTTCCGAGACTCCTACACGCATATGGCCTTTACTATTACAGAATTTGAATTTGATAACATGCTTCTGAATTTGCAGAAATTAAACGTTTCAATTCTTCCTGGACGAGAGAGGGAAGTTCGGGATAAAAAATCGATTTATTTTGAAGATCCAGATGGACATAAGTTTGAGTTCCATACAGGGACATTAGCAGATCGTCTGGTTTATTATAAAGAAGAAATGAAACATATGGAGTTTTACGATTGATTAGAAGGGGTGGAATATATGAAGGTCTATTTTATTACAGGAGCATCAAAAGGAATTGGGTTTGAACTTGCCAAACAGCTAAGCGAAGCGGGACATTTCGTGGTAGGTGTGGCTCGAACAGAGAGTGAATTAGATGGCGTGAAGTTCATTCAAGCAGATCTTTCAGAAACGGAGAAAGTTGAATCTCTCGTGAATGAACTAATCACGGTTTCACCACAAAATGCAGAATCATTCACACTTATTAATAATGCTGGAATAGTTGATCCAATTGGCTTAATGGGGTCAGTAAACGCAGAACAATTGACGAAAGCAATAGCAGTTAATTTGACTGCGCCAATGATTATTTCAAATGCATTTATCTCAAAGTTGAAGGATTTTGAAGGGAATAAGCGTATTGTTAATATTTCTTCTGGAGCTGGTCGAAACGCCTATGAGGGCTGGGGAACATACTGCGCAACAAAAGCGGGACTTGATCATTTTTCAAGGGTCGTCGAAATTGAACAATTAAGTGCAGAGAATCCAGTAGAAATTGTCTCAATCGCTCCAGGTATCATCGACACTGGTATGCAAGAAACAATTCGTTCCAGCAACGCAGACTCGTTTCCTTTACTTGAACAGTTCATTGATTACAAAGATCAGGGATTACTAAGTAGTGCAGAACAAACTGCACAAAAACTTATTTCATTCATGGAGAAAGTAGACTTTAAAGATGCAGGTCCAATAGTTGATATTCGTAATTATTAAATTTAGTTGAACTGTAATCCCGGTTGCTACGACTATACTAGGTAGCTAATCTTTAGTCATAGTTGTGATATCTGTGACAAAAAAACATCTTTAATAACTTGTTTACACATACGATAGAGGAAACCTTGTGACATTTGTTATTAGGTTTCCTTTTATTAATATTAACCCTTTTTTTGTTTAACTATAACGTGCGTAGTTGTATAAAAATTAATATAGAAAAGAGGTATCCAAATGTTCTTTGTTCAATTTTCAGGTTTTCCTGGTTCTGGAAAATCAACGCTTTCTCGTCAAATTGCTAAAAGAATTGAAGTAGTAATTATCGACCACGACATTGTTAAATCATCCTTATTACATTCCCTTGAGGGAACCCAAATTGATGCAAAACTGGTTGAAAAGATTTCTTACAATATTGATTGGTCTTTAATTGAATTTCAGCTTTCTCAAGGTAACAATGTATTATTTGATAGTCCTTGTTTATATGAAGAAATGATTGAAAAAGGAACAGCTTTAGCTAAAAAATATAATGTTAAATACAAATATGTAGAATGTTACCTTGACGATATGGAAGTGATAAATCTTAGGTTAAGGAATCGTAAAAGAATGATAAGTCAAATTAAAGAAATAGAATCGCTTGATTCTTTTAAATACACTATCGAAAATAGTAAAAAACCTTCTAACTGTAAGTCCTTAGTGGTAAATACAGGACAACCAATAGAATGCTACTTACAAGAGGTAATGAATTACATAAACGAATAGACTAAATTATTTTTATTAAAAAGGGGTGGTTTCTTCCGCATCCCCAAGTACTACAGGTATTTAAATAACTGAATATTATAAAATGATCACTTTTTTAAAAGGTATTTTTACTTCATACATCGAATTAATTACATAGAACATATTTTAAAAGGGAGAGATGTTATGAGTGAACAAAAAATTCAAATAATAAGAAATCATACAAAGGAAGTAATATCTAGTTCAATTGAAACATTAAAAGACTACTTAAGAATGCCAACTATTTCAGCACAAAACAAGGCCATTCCTGAAACGGTAGAATTTGTCGCCAAACTTATTCAAGACACAGGTGGTGAAGCACAGATATTAGATGACTTAGGTGGAAATCCAGTGATTTATGGATATTTTGCATCTGGTAGTAATGCAGAGACAACAAAAACTTTACTATTCTATAACCATTACGATGTACAGCCACCAGAACCATTAAATGAGTGGAAAAGTGATCCTTTTGAACCTACCATTGAAGATGGAACACTATTTGCTAGAGGTGTATCTGATAATAAAGGTGACTTCATTGCACGTATTGCAGCGATTAAGGTACTCCAACAACTTGAGGGAGGATTACCTTGTAATATTAAGTTTATGGTTGAAGGTGAAGAAGAAATTGGTAGTCCTAACTTGGCACCTTACCTAATAAAATATAAGGATTTATTTAAGGCGGATGCTTGTATTTGGGAGTTTGGAATGAAGGATGAAGAAGATCGAGTGAATATGGTGGCTGGAATAAAAGGGATGGCTTACATGGAGCTAACTTGCACGGGAGCAGATATTGACATGCATTCCTCAGTAGGGGCATATGTGGACAATGCTGCCTGGAGATTAGTACAAGCGTTGGCTACAATGAAAAATAACGAAAATGAAATTTTAGTAAAAGGATTTTTTGATGGAATAGAAGAACCAACACAACAAGAAAAAGATGTAGTTCGAAATCTACCATTTAACGAAAAAGCGGTAGAAAAACTATTCGGTTTAAAACGTCCCCTGATTACGTCCGCAAAAGGTATTGATCCGAGGGAAGCCATGGTATTCCATCCAACCATGACGATATGTGGATTAGAAAGTGGTTATACAGGGGAGGGCGCTAAAACAGTTCTACCCAAAAATGCAAAAGTTAAAATTGACTGTCGTTTAGTACCAGGGCAAGATCCTATTCATATTTTTACGTCTATCCAAAATCATTTGAAATCACATGGCTATGACGATATAGATGTTGTATTAATTAATGGTCAAAAAGCATATCGTTCAGATTATAACCATCCATTTGTAGCTCATGTTCTTAATACAGCAAGCGCTGTCTATCAAAACGAGCCAGTATTAGCCCCAAATTCAGCAGGGACTGGACCAATGTATGAGTTTGGGAATCAGCTTAATATTCCAATTGTCAGTACGGGCATTGGTTGGGTTGAATCAAAGGCGCATGCACCTAATGAATCTGTTCGTATTAATGACTTTGAAGAAGGCGTTGTTCATATGGCCTATATGTTAGCTGGTTTCTCTTCAGCAATCACTACAAGTACTGGACAGTTAGAGGCTACTAAATAAAAAAATTTATAATTTTTATACGAAAAACGGATTCCAACTAAGGATAAAAGCCCCCACTTATTTGATAAAGTGGGGGCTTTTATATGTGGTCATGAAGAGATTCTCCATTTATAGATGCATTTTTGACGTTCTCCTTCTAGATACATATCGATGTTAGTAGGCAAGTCAACAATTTCAATGAGTTCTGCTCCGATTCTTAAACACGTCTTATTTGATGCGATATTTTCTGGGTTACACGTAATAATTAATTCGTTCATGTCATGGGCAAGCGCTACCTGTTTAAGTAATCTACAGGCTTTTGCAGCATAGTTATTACCTCTATATTTTTTATCAATTGCATATCCAATATTTCCGCCATAATAAACAAGTGATTTACTGCCTATTCGAAGGTCAATTGTACCAATGGTTTGATTAGTACCTGCTAGATTAATCGCATACCAATAAGCAGGGACATAGCCCTTGCTTTTATTTTCAGGTACTTTTCGTTCTAATAATAAATCAATTTCAGTTCCTTTGATGCTATCAAAAGAAAGAAATTGAAAATCATGTTTTTTCAATAAAAATCACCACCAATTATGTATGATAAACTAAAAGAGCTTTTATTATAATGGTATTCGTTAAAGTAAAATAGAATACCTTCTTTTAGCCTTAAGTCAGAGCTAGCTTAAATAACAAAGAAACCCCATCCAACTTGATATTACAAGTCAAATTGGATGGGGTTTACTGCTAATGTTATTGCGCATACTGATCGATATGAATTTGATTCCAAACAGAAAGACTTATGATTTCTGCAACGTCTTGTAATTTCTCTTTACTAATTTTGTCTACTGTATCTTCTGGCTTGTGATACCAAGGTTCGACAGGGTTATGAATGAAAAGAGCTGCAGGAATTCCGACATTCGCAAAAGATACATGGTCACTATTGTTCCCCTGGTTAAATGGAGTTGGCTTTCCATTTAGCTTGGTGCTTGCTTCCTGGGCAAGTTCTATGACGAAATTAGACTTATTATCGGCAGTTTGCAAAATTAAATCACCAGCGTCATTACTACCTACCATATCTAAATTAAAATTTGCAACGATGCGACTGATATCATTATCCGATAGATTTTCGACGTAGTGAGCCGACCCAATTAACCCCATTTCTTCTGCTCCAAACGTGATAAAGCGAATCTCTGTATCGGACGGAACGTTTTTTAATACGCGTGCAAGTTCAAGAGTAATGGATGTTCCTGAAGCATTATCATTTGCACCTGGAGCACCTTTAACCGAGTCGTGATGCGATCCAATGACAATGATATCATGCTTTTCTACCTCATTTGTTGAAACTTTCTTTAAGTTAGATGGTTTCTTTGTGGCAATTACATTATGGGAAGTATTATTTTGGGTTTTTGCTCCTTTTATTTGAAGTGCAGCAATTTTACCAGGATTTTTGGTAATGTGGTTTTCCAATGCCTCTCCTTCGGTTTTTGTTAATAGAACAGCTGGAACACTGGTATCATTTTCTTCCCCAAGGCTACCAAGAATACTCCCGTCAGCATTATTATAAATAATGACGCCTACGGCACCTTTAGTGGTGACATTCATAATCTTTTCCTTAAAACTAATATCCCCACGTTGCATGAGTGCAATTTTTCCCGTTAAATTTAAAGACTTGATCTCATCAACTGTCCCGAGTCCAGCAGAAATAATTTCTGCAGATACTTCACCATCAACCGAATATTCAAATGCAAGTGGTTTCATAGCTTGTGTAAAACCATCTAGAGCCAATTGAATAGTGTGCGGTTCTATATAATTGTCAAAGGTGAAAACTTGTACTTGTGTCGTATATCCGTATGATTCAAATTGTTTTCTTATATACTGTACCGCTACTGCTTCTTGAAGAGAGCCTGCAACTCGAGGAGTTTTGGAGAGATGTTTAATAGTGTTATACATATTATCTGCATCAATTGTTTCTAATAGTTTGGTTTCAAGGTTGCTTGTTGAAGTTTCTACTTGAGTAGATGTATTGTAATATGCGAAAGTTGCAATGGGAGCAATCGTACTAAGTCCAAGTACGGCAGCAAGTAATATTTTATATAAAGAGTTTTTCATTCATATCCCTCCAAATTTGTTTACATTAGGATGAACAAAATTTGGTTTTTTACTTACATAAACTTATATATATTTTTAATTAAATCTTGCGGACATGAATTGTGAAAATAAAAAGCAGGAATTGATGGTTTATCCATCAATTTTTGCTTTTTTTTCTGATAAGAAAGGATAAATTTGCGGATGTCCGTATAATAAAAAAACATTTTATGAACAAAAATGACATATAACGATAAAACTTCTCTAAAAATTATAAAAATAGAAGCATTCCGAAACGTTAATTGTCAAATTACTCAGTTCATTATAGTTATAATGGTATAAATATTTGGTTAAATATCATGGAGTATATAAAAATTCATTCTCTATATGGGTATATTGGATTACTAGGTTATGGTTCAGTAGAGCAAAGACTAATTTTGTTTCACTAGAATATCACTTTGCTATCAATTAATTAAAATAATAATATTTAAGATTTAATTCACTTTGCTTGATAAAAATATACGTAGAAGGTAGGAATTTAAATGACGCAAATAAAGAATATGTTAATAGCAATCCCTTTTATTCTTTTTGTATATGCCCAGATACTTGCACTCTATTTCTTACCGCAACCTATCGTTTTGGTGCACATACTGGTAATAGGGAGTATGACACTATTTATGTTTTTATTAAAATGGAAATGGTCATTTTTGTTTATTGTAGTGACCACTTTGCTGTACGGATTTATTCTTACTGGAATTGCATTTTTGGAAAAACTTCAACAACAACAACAAATTGATTTCATCATCATGAATATTGTTTACTTTGTTTCAATTATTTCAATTTGGCATTCTGCTCACCATCTCCAAAAATCAAAAATGATATTAGAGTTTGAACAACTAAAAACCTCTGAATTAAAGAAGTTTGTCAATGAAAATACTAATTTGTTAACAAATAAAGAATTTACCGATCGAGTAGCACTTAATTTAGTTGCCTTAAAGCGAAGAAATGAAATGGGTTATCTAATGCAAATTAGTGGTCATAATCCTAACCCCAAAAACAAAGAAAATGTTTTTAACATAATATTGACAGAAGTTATTGAGAATAGTACGAGAGATCAATTTGATTACTTTACCTATATGGATTCTTCAACGTTCCTAATTTACTTACAGAATACAAATGAAGAAGGATGTCGGATTGTAGAATCAAGAGTGTTAAATCAACTCAGTTTGCAAGTAAATACAATTGATTATCCTGTAGAATTCACAAGCAAACGAATTGAAGATTTAAAAGATGCACTACTATATTTTAAAGTAGGTAGTTTCATATGAAATTATTATTATTGATAGTCATACTATTCTTTGGGCTTCTTCTTGCTTATTACTCGATTTTAACAATTGCGGGAATACATTTTCGTCAAAATAGGCAGATGCCAACAAGCTTAACGTCTTACCCGTCGGTTGCACTACTTATCCCTGCACATAATGAAGGAGTTGTTATTCATGACACTTTGGAAGCAATGCTAAAACTTTCTTATCCAGGAAAATTGGATATATATTTACTCGATGATCAATCCACTGATGATACAGCGGATATTGGACGGGTTTTCTCATCATTTTTTAAGAACTGCCACTATATTCAAGTGCCTGATGGAAAACCTAAAGGCAAATCAAGGGTGTTAAACTATGGGCTCTCTGTAACTAAATCCGATTACTTTATTATTTATGACGCGGACAACCAACCAAATCATGATTCTTTGAAACTTCTTGTTGAAACTGCAGAACAAACGCCAAACGCAGCGGGGGCCATTGGATACGTTCGCACAATCAATCAAGAAAAAAATCTACTAACTCGTATGATATCAATTGAATTTCAAGTCTTTCAATTACTTATGCAGTGTGGTCGATGGGTTTTATTTAAAACAGGTTCACTACCAGGGACAAATATGTTATTGAGACGATCAGTAATTGAAGAAGTCGGTGGATATGATCCTTATGCACTAGCAGAGGATGCTGAATTGACAATTCGAATTACGGCAAGAAATTATCTGTTGCCGATTGTCCCTGAAGCGGAAACTTGGGAACAAGAACCTGAAAATCTAAAGGCATTTATTAAACAGCGAACGAGATGGTTAATAGGAAACTTGTATCTACTAGAGAAGCTATTTCATGATCCCACGTTTTGGCGAGGAAAGGCTTTGTATCATACGGGCCAACATTTATTAACCTATTTCTTTTTTGTCATTATGTTACTTTTTTCAAATACGTGGTTTGTTTTAAGTTTAATTGGTATGAATATGCCCGTATTGACGCAGCCATTAATAATGATTTGGTTTTTAAGTTATATGGTATTTTCGTTTCAAGTGATTGGCAGTATGATTTTTAATAAAAATACATCAGCCATTAACTTGTTTGTTGGTATGATTATGTACTTCACGTATTCACAATTATTTTTGATCCTCTTATTTCGTGCTATCTATTCTTATGCTATCAGTCGTATACGTGGTAAAACGATTGCTTGGGATAAAACAAAACGTTTTAAAGAAGAACAAATCCAATGAGAAAATATCTATCTATTATTTCTATTGCAATAGTAGCTATAGGAGGGATTATGATTTTTTTTATTATGAATGGCTTTGGTCAAAACAATACCGCTTATTCTAGTACAAATAAATTTACTAATGAAATCGAAACAATTGAAAAGGCTTATATGACAGATGAAGGGCTAATTAGAAACTACCCAGTAACAAGTAATCGGGAGTTCCTGCTAGAAAGTCAGGGATTTTACTTGGAACTTCTTTTGCTGCAACAAGATGAAAAACGTTTCCGTAATCAAGTTGAGGTGCTAAAAAAGTTTTTTATTGTTGAAAAGGAAGACAATCTTTTTATTAAATGGAAAAGCGGAGTGGATATTTCTGTAAATGCATTTATCGATGATATGAGAATTATTCATATATTAAGACAAGCAGCTGTTATTTTTGAGCAGGAATACTATCTCACTTTAGCCAATGAACTGACAGCTTCTATTAAAGAAAAACAAATTGTAAATAATCTAATACCCCACTATTACGACTGGGAAACAGAACATCTGGGAACCACAATGTTCAATAGTTATTTACATAACAACTATATGGAAATTCTTGATATAAACGAGCACCCATCACCAACGAAGGATGGTTTATTTTTTGCAGAAGAACAAATTATCGCAAATGGGAAACCTATTTCAGCAAAGGAAGCCCATATGATTGATCAATTACTTATTGCTACTTATTGTATCGGAAAGACTTGTGAAAACCACCAATTTGATGAATGGATTCAAAAACAGTGGCAAGACAAGAAGATAATTTATGGTCGTTATGACAAAGTCTCAGGAATCCCAACTACAAAATATGAATCTATAGCTGTTTATGCATTAGCAGTTATGTACTTCAATAAAAAACATCCATCTATCTCTGATGATATTACACAAAGCAAGTCAGCTCTATTTAACAGCAAACCCGTTGCAACTACTCATTTTTTTGACTACATTCTTGGGGTGATAGTAAGAAATGAAGAATAAAATAATTTTACTACTCATTGTTTTACTATTTACGATGTTTTTTTATAATACTTCTACGTATGCTGAAGATAAAGACCGTGTATTGATTATTTATACAGCAGACCAGTCAAATGATCTAACACATATTCGAATACTGGATACCGTTGTTAGTTATTTCACCAGTGATATTACAGTTCAGTCACAAGAAGAGTCGGTTAATTTAAAGGATTTTTCTCATGTATTTTATGTTGGGATGGAAAAGAAGGATATACCTAGAAATCTCATTGAACAAATGGAGAAATTTAAAGGAAAAATCATCTTCTTTGGAAATAATGTAGAGCAATTAGAAAAGAGATTTGAGTTTGTAAAAACAGGAGAATCAGACACTATACGTTCAATATCAATCCCTAATTCAACTATCAAAACTGAAATTGAGGAAACGCGAAGAACCATACAAATCGAAACCCATAAATCTCAATCAATTTTAGCTTATGGGGATGATAAAAAACCACTAATTATTAAAGATAGAAATTCATATTTTGTAGGAACTACTAACTTTCATAATCCTGTTGGTATGGTGTTAGGACAAGTCTTATATGATGTGTTTGAAAGAGAACCGAGTAATTTAAAAGTAAAATATTTACGTTTGGAAGATATTCATCCAAAAACAAATGTAACAAAACTTAAAGAAATCGCTAAGTACTTAAAAAACGAGAAGATTCCTTATTTAGTAACGGTCATTCCCGTTTACACTTCACCAGTAACGAAGGAAGAAGTTCACTTTTCTGATGTTCCTGAGTTAGTGAAAGTCTTGCGATTTATGCAAGAAAATGGTGCAAGTCTAATTTTACATGGATATAGACATCAATATAGAGACTCTGAAACCGGGGAGGGTTTCGAGTATTGGGATGTTGAAAATGATCGACCAGTCTATCAATTAAAAGATGATGAAATCATTATCCCTTCTAGTGAAGAAGAACGGCATCAGCTTGAAGAATTCGAAAGAAAATATATAAAGGAAACAGTTCAAAATGGGGTAGAGGAAATGATTGCTCACAAATTATATCCTCTCGCATTCGAGGCTCCACATTACTCTATGTCACAAGCAGGTTATGAAATACTTTCACAACATTTTTCTACTTACGTAGGACAATTGCAAATTACTGACCAATCATGGAAAAGTTCCTATACCCCAATTAAAAGTGGGAAACCGAGTTTTTTACACGGAATGACACTAATTCCCGAAACAATGGGGTATGTTAACAAAATCAATAAAAACCAGTCTAATCCATTCGAGGCAAGTCTTACAGATATGAAGTCTCTTGGTGACGACGTCTCTCAATACTCTGATACGTATCTAGCTGCTTTTTATCACCCCTATTTAGGGTTAACTACTTTAAAAGAGGTAGTTAGCATGTTAAATTCCTATCCCAATACGACATGGCTTGACCTAAAACAATACCCCAATGAGGTAAAAGTTAATGATGTCCTTATTAAATCAGTAGATGGTGAAGTAATGATTGATAAAAAATTATTATCAAGTGATTATGAAGTAGATTTAGTGGTTAAAAATTTGTTAAAGTTTCTCCTAATATTTGGAGGGTTACTATTTAGTGTTACCCTCTATATTGTTCCGAAGTTCCGGAAATAGCTCTAAAAATTATTACGATCTACTTTCTAACCTGACTATGCAGATACAATATAGGAAAATAAATGAAAGTTTTGTCACAGCCTCTTCAGTGAAACGTAAGAACTTGCCCAATGCTGAATTCTATAACCAAGTGGTATTATAAAAAACCAAGCGTTTTAGGCATAGTTCATCACCAATAGGGTATCTAGACTGTAGAAGGGTAAAAAATAGTTCAATAATAATGGAAGATTGCGGCGTTTTAAGTTGACGCTGCAATCTTTTGTTGATAAAAGAAGTTATACTTTGTTTATAGCATTTAAAAGAAAGGGGACATCACATATGCGTACAAGACCAGCACGATTACAAAAAGGCGATACGATTGGAATTATCGCTCCTTCGAGTCCACCGAAATTAGAAAACTTGCATCGATCTCTTTCATTTATAGAAAATTTAGGGTTAAAAATAAAAATGGGGAAACATGTGGAACAAGTTAATGGGTATTTAGCTGGTACAGACGATGAACGGCTAGCTGATTTACATGACATGCTGAAAGACCCAGACGTAAAGGCCATTATATGTGCGGGTGGTGGGTATGGTGCAGCCCGTTATGCAGATCGTATTGACTACCAATTAATGGCCGAACAACCGAAAATATTATGGGGTTATAGCGATATCACATTTTTACATACAACCATTGGTCAATTCGCTAATATAGTAACATTTCATGGACCAATGTTAGCTTCAGATGTAGGAAAAGATTCATTCCATGATTTATCTGCCCGTATGTTTAACCAGTTATTTGAACCAAGTGAACTTCATTACTCGGAAGAAGTTTCACCACTTACAACATTAGTAGGTGGAGTCTCACAAGGTGAGTTAGTAGGTGGAAACTTATCGTTATTAGTAAGCGCTCTAGGAACTAAATATGAAATTGACACCCGTGGGAAGTTATTACTTATAGAAGATGTAGGCGAAGAACCGTACCGAGTAGATGGGATGTTGAATCAATTACGTTTAGCAGGGAAATTTGCTGACGCTGCAGGTATCGTCATTGGCGATTTTTCAAAACCAGAATCAACAAAACGAAAAGTAACATTAACGTTAGAAGAAGTATTCCAATATTATTTCAACGATTTAAGTATACCGGTTGTTAGTGGTTTTAAAATCGGACATTGTCAACCTCACTTTGCCGTACCGCTTGGTGTGGAAGCGAGACTTGACGGTCATGCAAAGACTCTAACCATATTACCGGGTGTTGAATAACAGGGTACTCAATTGAAATAATCTTCCTAATTCTGGCGAATACGACGGACGTCATATGTACCAGACTTAAGGTTATGTGAGTGATTGAACGTACGATTATATAGATAGGAGTGATCTATTTGACGAAAACGATATCAATGAGCCAATCTCGAACAATTCAAACCCATCTTGTGTTACCTCCTGACACCAATCACCATGATACAATTTTTGGAGGAAAGGTATTATCGTACATAGATGAGATTGCAGCTATAACAGCTATGAAACACTGCAGAAATGCAGTAGTGACAGCATCCATTGACTCAGTAGACTTCCTATCTTCTGCACGTGTAGGAGATGTATTAGAACTAGAAGCTGTTGTGAGTTTTACCGGTCGCACATCCATGGAAGTGTATGTACGCGTGCAGTCCATGAATTTACTTACAAGCGAAACCAAATTAACAACAGAGTCCTTTTTAACATTTGTCGCAATTGACAAAGAAGCTGACAACTCCCACAGCTAAAGCAGTGGGGTTCTAGGGTACCGTGGATACATAGTATCTGGCACACTTCTCAATGGTACCCTTATCTTTCCTTGCGGAAAGAGTTTCTACCAAAGCACTGGTATGCTTTCTCCTAAAACATTAACGGACGTATTGCGTATAGCAAGGCACTTCTCTCAACAAGCCCACATAGACTCTTGATATGCTTATCGTTCCGACTTCTCTTGGGCGTTATCACGACCAATCAGGTTTGTGTTTAAGTGACAAACCAACACAACGTTTTACTTGTCGATTTTTTTATTCGTTCTATTTCACGATTATGCAGTTCTAAAATGCACTATATAAATCTCGTTGGATACGAAACTCTCCAAAATCATTCCAGCGCTCAGAAAGTTGTTTTTTACTATATTCTCCTGTTAAATGGTTAAATTGAC
>NZ_ALJG01000272.1 GCF_000286315.1 Paenisporosarcina sp. TG20
AGCAACCGAGCCTCCTCGGGCCAATAGGATGTTGGTCACGAAGGCTTCGCCACACGATGTGGCGTTCTTAGCCTTCGTTCCATTGTACGCTTCCTGCGGGGTCTCGTCTGTCTCGCTAATTCCGCTGGAGTCGCCGCCTTTCACTACAATCATTCTTCTTTTAAAAATCAACAGTGCTAGCAATATTGTTTTAATAATAATATAAAAATCGTCCTATCTAAAATGAAAATATCCATTAGATAGGACGATTTTTTATGTGCAATCCAAAGATTATTGAACAAGAAAATATTAATAAACAAAATTCACTTCTACTAAGAGGGAACTTGCGTTTCTAAAAAAAAATCACGACTTACATTAATTGAATTAACGAGAGTCACATCAAAGAAACTCCGTTTTATTATGTTGCTCTCTCCTTATACTAAATACACCTTGAACACCGGGCTCTTGGCACATCAATTTTATATACTTTTTAGTCTTTTAAAATAACCCTTCTCCCACAGAATAATTATCATTAGGATTCCTCCTTACCGCTAGTGTTTTTTGAATTTTTTCCTTATTATAGCTACTCTATATTCCACAATATGGGTTAACTAACGAATGTCACTACAGTATATCCCACCTTATATTTGTACATAATAAATTTAAATGGAGGTGATATTGTGGCTCAAGATGTTCTATGTGAAGTTAATAACTGTACGTACTGGAGTACTGGTAACGAATGCACGGCAGATGTTATTTATGTGGTCAATCATGGTAAGAGTAACGAAGCATCTACAAGTGAAGAAACGGACTGCAAGACATTCAAACCAAAACATTAAATTTTTAATGGGTAACCATATTTTTGGTTACCCTTTTTTATGCAGTAAGTTCAAAAACTACAACCTCAGCATCACGGTTTTTGCATTTTTCTCTTTTTTGATATATGTGTTTGCACTATATAAGAACTATCATCTCTCCCCTGAATAAAGACAGCCAACAGCGGGCGAAATTGCATCTTCGCACGCTTCATTTAGCAAATGAGGTGTCCATTCTTTTATCCACCAAAGAAGTCTTACTTTCGTATAGGCTGGATGATAACCGAAATGAGGTGTGCTTGCAAGTCTTTGTTCACCTCGGAAACGATAACTGTAAGACGGTTGAAACGGGTCTTTTATTCATCCTTTTTGGATAAAAGGCTTGAAAATAAATAAATGATTTGTTTTAAACCCTGCGACTCTCCGTTTCCTTCTTTTGTTAAAACTGCTGTTTAATTATCTATTTTTTTACCTCTCATTAACTTCTCGAATTGTTTTAATTCTTTATCCCTTTCAGGAAAACTTTTCAACGGATCTCTTTCCTCCGCAAATTCCTCTTTAGTATCAAGTTGAATACCCATTTTTGTACTACCAGATGCTGTCGGGTCATTAATAATGTTTTCTTTCTCTCCATCAAAATGAGGAGTTGCTTCTACATTCAAATTTTCAGTTCTACGCGGCATATTGTCATCTCCTTTTTGTTAATATGACAATATATAAGGGTATCTATTCAAGCTAATGGATCGGTCAGAGATAAAAAGAGGTTTTAGGCACAAATTTGTATTTGAGTTAAAATAAAGAGGTGGTCATCTTGTGGAATGAGGTGTGTGATGTGAAAAAGAAAATTGGTATTGTTACTGTCCTTTTGATTTTGCTGACAGGTTCTTATCAGGGTGGGTCTATTAGCTTTGAAGATACCGTTAAGACCAATATGAATGAGCTACCAAGAGTTGATGTCCAAAAGGGTCATGATACTGAAATGATTACAGGTGAGATTACGGTGGATATGCTCAGAAAAACATTTACTCAAATCGAATGGAAGCCAAACGAAAAGATTGATATGCCGGGAAACCCAGATGTAAATGCAACTTTATTTTTCGACTGGGATAAAAATATGCCAGAGAGATTATTTAAGTACTCCATTTGGTTTGACTCAGGTGGATTAGCAACCATTATCGTTAATGATGAAAACACCTATGGAAGTTTAGATCAAGATAATGCCCAGACTTTAAGAGACCTACTACAGAATAAAGATTAATATCCGCTGTTTTTGCGTAAAAAAAGAGTTCAATTCGCTTATGAATAAAACTCTTTTGGGTAGTTACATTGAAATAGAATTCTAAATACCTCTTTTTAAAAACTTTTTATTAAGCAATACAATTGGTCTAGGTCTCTTAGGAGTTATTCCAAATTTTGAAATTAACAGTAAGGCAAGAAATATAAAACAACCGGCATTAGTGTTGTTACTCGTGAAAATCTGTGACTGAATAATTTCTAAGGAAACCACCACGTTCAATACATATGAAATAAGAAAACCAGCCATTGAAACACAGGTTAGATAATTACCTAATAATAATCTTTTATAGTTATCAGTTCCACTCGCTAATCGGATAGTCAAAGTATGTTGAATTTGTCTCACTAAACCGTATGCAAAACCCAAAAACAGAAAAATCACCATTGCGGTACCAGTTATATCATCCATTACTTCACTCCTTTAAATTTCAATTATAGACCATTTTTCTTTCAAATTTCAGTAAATACTTTTGGGTAATTGTGCTATTAATTTTCTAAACTGTTACCAGAGGGGCTCTTGTACATTAGAAAGTTTTATAGAATACAGAGTAATGATGGTTACTATTACCAAAATTGGAATAGCAAACAGAAGATGTGTCGCGACACTTAAATCGAAAAACGGACGTGAGAAAAAGATTATCACTATAGAAATAAGAGAGATCATACTGGTCTTGTTTCTTGATTTCTTAGAAATATATTGTTTTTCGCCGCACTTAGGACATTTTTTTCCATCGTATTTAAAACCTATTTTAAATGTATCTCCCCAACTCCACTCTTGACCACAGCTTTGGCAGTTTGGCATTTTTTAACCTCCAATCATATTCTTTGCGTTTGAATATTTCATTATATTGTTAATTTACTATACCCTTTTTTCCAGGATTTATAAAACAAGCATCGCCATCTAAAGTAATTATAAGGTTAATAATATGGGTATTTTTACCTACTTGTAATTGCCGAAATACGGACTTATATACTACACGGTGACCATTTGTCAACTTTATACTAACAGTTTTCCGTCAAATGTTACAAAACTGTGAATTTTAAAATCTAGCCACACTTCGACAGGTTTTGCATTATGTCCATTATATTATTAAATAGGCAAAATTAAATTGTTCGAAAATTTTAAAAAACTATAACTATGGAGGATAGAAGAAAAATGAAAGTGGTTTTGGTTAGATATATATTACTAGTAAAAATAGATTTAAAGAGGAGAGAGATGTACAATAAAGCCAAACTCTATACCTTAACTCATCCTCGTGTTATCACTTGCAGTCAAGAACTAGATACTTTATTAAATAAATATCATGTACTGATTTTTCAAGATAAGTACGATCATTTATATAAATCTTCTTTTTATCTTGCTCCTTCAAAAACAGAGGAAGCAAGTTAAGGAGAAACTCAGATATATCTGGCAAGGTACGATCTGTCCTAATTATACGAATATCAGTTAAAATAAGATATTTATACTTTATATTTACCTGGGTTTCCAGATTTCTTTGCATGGCATACCTACTGCACCATAACCTCAAGAATAAAAGGGATGAGCAAATTTTCACTTCGCTCATCCCTTTTTTACAGGTAATCTTGCGACCGGTTTGGGTCCAACGCTTCCCTTTAACCTATAATCATATAGTGAGAAGTATGATTGTTATTTGTTAGGAGGAATTTCCTGTGGAGATATTAAACATTATTATTGGCATAGGTATCCTTTTCATAGGTTCATTATTATTTAATACCACCATATATAATGAACCATTTAATAATATATTAATAAAAATAATAGGTATTATAGTTTTAGGATTAGGGTTTTTTTATCTAAATAGAATAGTTAAATTCGGAAAGAAAAAAGTATAATTATATTCAATAGGCGACAAATATTAATCCAAATATTCCTTTATTTAATGCCTAAGATATTATTATGCACATACTGGATAATAACTAGATAATTCAGTTTACATCCTATTGTTCATAACAATAGTAAATTAAGCAAAGGGCGGCCGAAATTGCATCTTCGGCCGCCTTTATATTGCAAATAAGGTATCAATTCTTTCGTCCACCAAAACCGTACTTATGTGTAGGTAATAGGATAGGATGAAAATTTCTTGTAAGACAGAGAGGCGAGTTTCTGAAATAGTAGGAGCCTTTACTTAATCTGAAAAGGTCTCTCCTTTCTTTAAGTTCAATACACGATTGTTAATCGAAACCGTATCATTATCTATCCATTCCACGTCTGCATGATCCATATTGTTTTTATTATAAATTGTTTTTTTACACCAGAGCGGGCCATCTAATATGCCTTTAACCAAAAGTGAACTGGCTGCTCCTCCGTTTACAAGATATAGGTTAATTGTATATTTATCTTTGGGTGATTCTGATGTTTTAATCAAATCTTCAGCTATCAAAACGCTTAGAACACCTAAAAAAAGGACCAGTGAAAGTAAAATTGACACGATAATAGTTGACCAACTTCTGACTCTAGCTAACCAGTTTGTGTTATATCCAAAACCGATTACTCCTAAAATAAAGGCCGCTACAGTTAGGATCCAAACAATATACACTGGTGGTGCTATTGACTAAGTTTGAGAATAATATAAAGCTTCATTTATCCACTCATTTTCCTTTTAGCTAACATCACATCAATTTTAATGATCATCTTAGACTGTCAAATCGTTTTCTGATTTTATGTGCCATGCACTTTTTAATAGTTCCTGAAGAACTGCAGCAAACACTGATATACTCACAGCCGCAAAGATAATGGTGATTCCAATGATTGCTATCCCAGGGTGCAAAGCGTTCTGTACTGCAAGGAAGAGCATTCCAATTATGTATAAGATAATAATGGCAAAAGCACAGTATTTTATTTGTTTTAATGAGCTTACAGCAAATTCTGAAAAAGCATTATTACTTTCAATGTAACGCAAAAGTTCTAAGGATTCATACATGGCTAGATAAGCCGGTATCGTAGTAACATACAAACCGAAAAGTACAGGATATCTCAAATAAGCAAACTCAGGATTCATCTCTGCGGCATTTGCAGCCAAAGACGGAAACCAGAAAATACATATGATGAGCGCCACAAAACCAATTATATATAAAGCTATTTTTAAAAAAGTTGTTGTCCCTCGTTTCATAAAGTACCTCACTTTAAATGTTTTCTACATAGTAACAATATATTTATTGATTTACAATAAAAAAGTATCTAAATTTAATACTTTGTTGTTGTTTCGCAATTTATCAGAGCATTCCTGATTCCAAAGAAACGCTCCTTTCACTTTAATTAAATTACATTTCATACTCTTTTAGTTTTGGTTATAAGCAGGTTGATTTTTACGTAAATTAAAGAGGGGGTTGGTTTTAGGTGAAAAGAATTTTCATTTTATTTATCTCTGTTTTTCTATTGTCCTTAGTTGTGAATGATATTAAGGCGAGTAGTGACCAATTTGAAAAACCTTTCATTGAAGGTGGATATATGGAAGTGAATAAAGCCCTGCAGAAAAGTAAAAAACACTTTAAGCGGGATATTGCATTACCAACACAATTGCCTCCTGTTATATTCACCCACCATCTCGGCAGATTCAGTGACTTAGAAGGAAATCCAAATGATGGTTTTGAGGCCATTTATTTAAATGAGGATTCGGGGATTCATTACGATATTCGAGTTAAACCAGTTAAGTATAAACTAATTATTAGTGAAGAGAAAATTGACCAAACCATAAAGCTAAGTGACGGAAGTGAAGCGATTTTCAGCACCTGGTTACAAGGCGCTAATATCTTAGCCTTTGTAAAAAACAAAATGCAGTACATTTTATCGATAGATAAGCGAATTTCAAAAACAGTAACCAAAGAAGTCTTAATCGAGATCGCAAATTCGGTAAAGTAAACAATGAAGTTTGACTAGCTTATGTAGCGCTCGATTCCTTACAAATTAAAGCAAGCAAAGGGCGGCCGAAATTGTATCTTCGGCCGCCTTTTATCTTGCAAATGCGGTGTCGATTCTTTTGTCCACCAAAACCGTACTTATGTGTAGGTTTTAGGTTTTAGGTGATCGATGGACATACATCGGCAGCAGGAATCTTTCAGCGCTTTTCTAATTTAAATATAAATGGATCGCAAAATGTAATTCTAGCGAACATTTAATCAGGAAAACGGATTTCTATAAAACCGCTTTTAAGTAATTAATTAAACTTTCTTCCACACATTCTTCAATTAAATGAACAAATGGTTGAACATCATGCTTCACACTAGCTGTTTCCAGTGCTTCGTAATAGTTTAATCTCTGTTCATTTTCAGCCTTTACAATAGCGGGAGGGAAGCCGTGAGTCATGAGGATTAGATTCATCAGTAATCTAGCCGTACGTCCATTGCCATCAGCAAACGGATGGATATAAACAAATTTAAAATGAAATAATGCCGCTAACTCCACTGGATGTAAGCAATCTTTCTCTTGTTCATACCATGTAAAGAGGTGCTTCATTTCATTGGCTACTTGAAGAAAATGCGACGGTTCGTGTTGGCTGCCGGAAATTCTGACGTTAATCGGGCGGTAAGCGCCTGCATTCTCATCATCAATATTTTTTAGAATCAAGTGATGAATCATCTTTAACGTTTTTTCATCAAGCGGTTCTATTCGATTTACTTGGTCCTCGATAAAATAAATCGCTTCTGAGTGGTTGATCACTTCAAAATGTTCTTGAAGTCGCTTTCCGCCAATGGTTAGACCGTCTTCCATTACCACCTTGGTTTCGAGCAGTGATAAGGTGTTTCCTTCGATAGCGTTTGAATTGTAAGTCCATTCCACGCGGTATACATCACGTAGATTCTTAACGGCTGCTGGTGGCAAGGGTCTATGTTGATCTAACTTCTTTTTCAATTCATCAATCTTTGTAAAGTTCGCCATTCATTAACACCCGCTTTTTATAGAATATGAAAGTTCCACAGTACTCTTTGGTATAATTCATGTAATCCATTTCGTTATCTATATTTTAACATATTCCTATACTATGTTAGTTAAGTTAATATTTTGCGAACATATAAATTTGAACATATAATTTACACGGTCTAATATGGCATTCACTAACTATGTATCCTGAAAGAATTCGTCCCACGCTTAAAGTTCATGTTCGTTGTCAAAATCGTACTACGCCTCTCATGAGGCATGTCATATAACTGGAAGAACAACTTCGTGTCTTTAGGTTCAATCGGTAAATAGACAATTTCGTCGATTATAAGCTATCTATATTTTGTGTAATGCTCCTATTACCAGATATTCCTACTACCTTTTCTTCTCCCTCATTATATAATCCCCCGTTAAACCTAATACGAATTCCTTCCATTCTGTTTACCCTTTTTAACACACTTATCCTATGTTCTTCTTCCGTACAAAAGTAAATGAAGCGAAGGGCGGCCGAAATTGCATCTTCGACCGCCTTTTTTTGCAAATGATGTGTCAATTCTTTCGTCTACCAAAACCGTACTTATGTGTAGGTTTCAGGATAGCGATGGACACATGTAACTAGTTAAGATGCATAAGTTTGTGTTACAAAAAGATACCGCCGTCCCTCCTATCAAGGTGGGACGGCGGTTTGACCATTATAAGTTTTACTGTTCGATAAATCTGGTAATATCAACCAATTTTCTTTCCGCCATTGATTTAAGTCGCAGTTCATAATTTTCAAAGGCTAAAAACTCAGTTACTGAATTTGGCACAATCACGCACTTTAATCCAGCAGCTACTGCGGATTGCAAATCATTTAAGGAGTCTTCAAATGCGATCGCTTCTTCAGAACTAATATTTAATGCTTTAATTGCTTTTAAATACAAATCAGGTGCAGGTTTTACTTTGTTAACATCATCCCGTGTGATAATGACTTCAAAATAGTGTAACAGACCAAGTTCATTTAAATAATGAGATACCCACTCCCTTGAGGAACTAGATGCAAGACCAATTCTATACCCAGAATTTTTAGCTTCTTCCAAATAATCTTTCACCCCTTCACGTGCCTGAGGAGTTTTCATTTTTATTTTATGTATAATTTTTGCCCTAGCTTTAATTTCTTCAATGTTACAACTATCTCCCAATTGATTTTTGAATAGTTCATTAAGCACGGAATCGTCAGTACCGATACATTTAGCAAAATCTTCTAGAGGTAAATCACTTTTATAATAAACCATAACTTCTTTATAAGCCTCGTACCAAGCAGTTTCAGTGTCTATAATTAAACCATCAAAATCAAAAATTATTGCTTTAATCAACGTATCTCCCCTTTTCCACTCATTACATAGACTTATTCTATTGAGCAAAAGTTTCATAATCACCTAGAATTAGTTCATGGACTCTTATAGATAGATAGATAGAAAAATCATTTATTCCTGCATATGGTACTTCATTCTTAATTTTGTCCTCTTAGTTTTCTAAGTTATATTTTTGCCACTCTTCTAATTTATCCATATCCCATTTCTGAATGAATAATTGATATAAAAAAATTTCTCGTAGTTTTAAGAAAGTAGGAATTTGTTTCATTGTATCCCTATGAAGTTGATTTTCTGTTCTATATCCCGTAAAGAAATGACTCATAAATGTCTGACTGAACGTATCTATATTGTTATTGAAGGAGCTATGTTGCCAGTATGCATGATAGAAGACTACCGCAATATCTTGGGCAAACCAATTAAATGAACATTCATCAAAGTCAATCGTAGTTATACGTTCTTCCTCTCCAATGATTATGTTTCCTTGATGAAAGTCATTATGTATAAGTCCAAATGTGTCTGGTGTAATATCGTATGATAATAGGCTTTGCATCAACTTGTCGTAACTCTCTCTTTTCTGCTGGCTTAAGTTTTTTCTAATACCAAATACATCTGGATTTCCAACTGTCCATTTAGGTCGATTTATCACTTCAGTTTCAAACTCTTTGGATAAGGAATGCATTCTTCCCAAAATCCTTCCCAAGTGTTCAAATGTTTTTACATTCCATTGGGTGACATTTGTGACGTCAACTTGCTCTCCTTTAATAAATTCAAAATATGTTCTAACCCGATCTTCTTCACTTACTAAAGTCATTTCCGGCTTCGGTACAGCTACTCCTTTTCCATATAAGAAACTCATCCAATCTATTTCCTGTAAAACCATTTCCTTTGTTTTCTTATAATCAGATATTCTTACCACTTTGTTTTTTCCCTTAATATAAAAAACATCGTTATGAAATCCCCCATTAAACTTAATACGAATTTCATCCATTTTGTTTACCCTCCTTAACGCGCTTATCAAAATGCTCTTGAATAGTTGTGCATATACTGTCTATTATAACTGACAATTGGTTTACAATTTAAAATGAATTTAACCTTTCAAATCACCAGTAAATTAAGCCAAGGGCGGGCGAAATTGCATCTTCGGCCGCCTTTTATCTTGCAAATGAGGTGTCTATTCTTTCGTCCACCAAAAACGCACTTGTATAAGGTTTTAGGATCGATGTACATCGACAGTTGGAATGCTACTCGCTCGGGCGTAATGCCAAAATGGTCCAAAAACATGATTTTTCAATAAGTTTTATCTTCCATATTTTCTCTATTCCAACTTGGAGTTCGATTTTTCCAACTGAGCAATCGCTCACCTTAAATTCATATAGAATTTAGTGGGTTTTAGATTCCATATTATCTCTTTTCCAACTTGGCACTCGATTTTTCCAACTTGGAGTCCAAAAATTCCAACTTGGCTGCCCTTTTTTCCAACTTGGACACCTTTTTTTCCAACTGAGCAATCGCTCACCTTATTTTCATATGAAAATTAATTGGTTTTAGATTCCATATTTTCTCTTTTCCAACTTGGAGTTCGATTTTTCCAACTTGGAGTCCAAAGATTCCAACTTGGCTGCCACTTTTTCCAACTTGGCGCTCGATTTTTCCAACTTGGAGTCCAAAGATTCCAACTTGGCTTCCACTTTTTCCAACTTGGACTTCTATTTTTCCAACTGAGCAATCGCTCACCCTGATTTCATATAAAATTTAGCGGTTTTCAGACCCCATATTTTCTCTTTTCCAACTTGGAGCTCGATTTTTCCAACTTGGAGTCTAAAAATTCCAACTTGGCTTTCCATTTTTCCAACTTGGACACCTATTTTTCCAACTGAGCAATCGCTCACCCTGTTTTCATAGAAAAAGCAAGGTTATTTGTCCTTATTTCTCGAGGAGAATTCTAAAAACACCCTAACATTTACATTAAATTGAATTACTTTTTAAATTCATAAGGAGTTTTTCGGTGTCCGGACCCCATTTACAGTGTGAACAGCATTTTCTCTCCCAAACTGGGACTTGAGTTGATGTTTGCTACGGTAGGATATCAATAAAAACTTTTATCTATGTGATGTATTGTAACTTGTCAACTCATACACCCGTCTAAAAGGTTAAAGGGAGGATTAATTTGGGGAAATCAAATTTATTAACCAATAAAATAAAATGTGTGATTTTGTTTACAATCTTTATATCTCTTTTCAACTTTTCACCTACTTCTAGTTATGCGTGTTCATGTGTGCAGCCTGGTTCTGTGGAAGAAGAAATGAATCGTAGTTCGGCAGTTTTTTCTGGGGAAGTTATTGAAATGGTAGAAACAAACCAAAATATGTTCATTCAATCTTCTGCTGACCCTATTGCTGTTCGTTTTAAAGTGGAAGAATGGTGGAAAGGGCATGCTCAATCAGAAGTCGTGGTTCACACGGCAGAAAGTTCGGCAAGTTGTGGCTTTGAATTTGCTTTAAACCAGGAATACTTGGTGTATGCACAAGAATCTGATGGACAACTTAAAGTAAGTCTCTGTTCAAAGACTGCTCCTTTGGCATCGGCTGGCAACGACTTAGATGAATTAGGTGTGGGAGAAAAACCCACAGAACAAGTTTCTCTGGATTTAAAAAAGCAGGGTAACACAACTAATATGATGCAAGTATTTATCGTTTTTCTAGTTGTTGTATCACTCTGGGGTGGTATATACATCATTAGGCGTTATAAGAATAAACTATGAAAAATGCTTTTCTATCAGTGCAAAAAAGGACTAAACTTAGTCCTTTTTATTTTGTTTAATTATCAATATTCACTTTAACATCTCCGAAAATAAAGACATTAATGAGCGGTCGAAATTGTATCTTCGACCGCTATCCTTTTGTAGATAAGGTGTCCATTCTTTCGTCCACCAGAGTCATTTAGGGCTCTGCTCTTGGCATCCTTTTCTTTTGAAATACCTAAAAAGTTTGGTTATGGTAATTGACATTATCAAGATAAGTATATAAAGCAGGAATAGACCGAAGTAATTCAGTCCTTTATTTAATTGTATTAAATCTAATGAAACTAATATTGGCTTGAATATAAATGATGCAAAAGCACTGACTAAGACAGCATAAAGGAAAAAGTTCTTATTGTGATTTAAACACCATTGATATAACAGCATAAAAGACACCGGGACAAGTGCAGCATCTAACGCGAAGTTAACTGGCATAATTGGAATTGCCTGAAAAGGATATGCAACATATCCAGCCCTCATTGCAATAGCGTCAGCGTAAGTAAACCAAGTATGTATATTAAATCCAAAGAAACCTATGTGAAAGGCTTTTGTTTTATCAATGGCAAAATACACAACGATTAAAGGGATAACTAGCGTCAATGCTATAGCCCAAAACTGCCATGTCCCAAAATTTGAGAAATCCTTCCAATATTCCATCCACATGTTAAATATTTTGTCTTGTTGATTTAAGATCTCGTCCAGCCGTTTACTTTGCTCGTTCGTCAAACCAATCACTCCCGATTTTAGAAAAATGTGATTTTATATATTATCTGTTTGTTTATACGTATTTATTCTTAGTTTCTCATTTTAAATAATAGAAGGGATTGATCTTACAACAAAGCTTATCTTTCCCTTACATTAAAACAATAATTTGAATGTTTAATTGACATTCTTTCGTTGTCCGCATACAGTATCAGTAAACGTTCAAACGAATATAATAATGAATGTGAATGGATAAAGAATTAATCCTTGTAAAAACTTCTATTGAACATTTCATAATTAAATGACATTAAATTGCAATTGTCTATACAGGACCTCAATAGACGAAAGAAAGGAGACAGTATACATGGAGGACAAAACACCTCATATAAAAGAAGATAACTGCTGTACAGATCAGGGGTGTACTTCATCAAAGGTTGAGACCAATCACCTAAATAGTGAAAAAAATAAAATCGAACCATCTTTAGCGAGTTTTGAATATCGTATTAAAGGGATGGATTGTCCCTCTTGTGCCTTAACAATTGAGAAGAGCCTTGCCAAAGTAAATGGAATTGAATCAGTTTCTGTTAACTATAGTGTTGGAAAAATGACGGTAGGTGTCAGTGACCCAACAATGTCAGTTGAAATTCCAAAACAAGTTCATAAACTAGGTTTTGAAGCACAATCACTTGATACTAAAAAGAAATCACAAACATATAAAGTAGAAGGAATGGATTGTGGATCTTGTGCGGCAACCATAGAAAAACATCTTTCAAAAAACCCTACTGTACAAGAGGTACGTGTAAACTTTTCTACAGGAAAAATGAAAATTGTTCATGAGTCAACTGACAAACAAATAATTAAAGAAGTCGAAAAAGCTGGGTTTCGGGCCTCTTTAGCATCAAATAAAACAACATATGAAGAATCAGCCAGCACATGGATGAACGTCACGACTATTTCAGGTATCCTTTTAATCTTTGGATTTTTGGGATCATTCTCAAACGTTTCGCCGACTTTGATCACTGTATTGTATGCTGCATCCATTGTCATTGGAGGATACAAACCAGCTAGGAGTGCTTTTTACGCTATAAAGAGTAAATCATTAGATATGAATGTATTAATGGTATCAGCAGCGATTGGAGCCGCATTAATTGGAGAGTGGTTTGAAGGAGCTACTGTTGTGTGGCTATTTGCGATAGGAAATGCACTTCAAAATAGGTCCATTGAACGTACAAGAGAATCGATTCGGAGTTTGATCAATCTAGCTCCTTCTGAAGCATTTGTAAAAATAGGAGACCAGCTGGTCCCTAAGCCTGTTGAAGAAGTGTCAATTGGGGAAATCATCGTAATTAAGCCAGGAGAAAAGATTCCGCTTGATGGTCTGGTCGTTTCTGGAGTATCTAGTGTCAATCAAGCTCCTATAACTGGGGAGTCAATGCCTGTTGATAAAGAAAAGGGCGATACGGTTTATGCAGGAACGGTAAATGAAAGTGGTTCTTTAGAAGTACAGGTAACAAAATTAGTAGAAGATACAACGATTGCAAAGATAATCCACCTGGTAGAAGAAGCTCAAGAGAAAAAAGCTCCTACTCAAGCTTTCATAGATCGTTTTGCTCAAATCTATACACCCATTGTTTTCGTCCTTGCCTTATTCATAATGCTAGTACCACCTTTATTAGGATTTGGCACATGGAGTGACTGGCTCTATAAAGGTCTTACTCTATTAGTGGTTGCTTGTCCTTGCGCCTTAGTGATTTCCACGCCTGTTGCTATTGTTTCTGCGATTGGAAATGCGGCTAGGAATGGGGTATTGATAAAAGGTGGAACTTTCCTTGAGAAAGCTGGAGCGATTAACGCAATTGCTTTTGATAAAACGGGAACGTTGACAGAAGGAAAACCAAAAGTGTCTGAAATCGTATCGTTAAAAGGAAATAAAGATGAATTGGTAAGCATTGCGCGGACGATTGAAGAGCATTCCATACATCCCATCGCCAAAGCGATTACAGCCTATGCTTCTGAACGTAATATTTCAGTTAAGATCGGTGAGTCTTTCAAAGCGATTGTCGGTAAAGGAGCTCAAGCGACCATTGATGGGGTTGACTATTTTGCGGGCAATCCAAAATTGTTCCATGAAATGAATGTGCCACTAACTGTTTTAGAAGGCCGGATTGAGACGTTACAAAAAGATGGAAATACTCTAATTGTAGTAGGAACACGTACTGAAGTGTTTGGCTTAATTGCGGTTGCTGATGCTATTCGAGATATTACCGTGCAAGCTATCCAAGACCTAAAGCATATCGGGATTGAAGAAATCGTCATGTTAACTGGGGATAATAAAGGAACAGCAGAAAAAATCGCTGCACAAACAGGTGTGGATCGTTACTTCGCAGAATTGTTACCTGAAGATAAGGTGGCAGCAGTTAAAAAACTCCAACAAGAAGGAAAACGAGTTGCGATGGTTGGAGATGGTATTAATGATGCTCCTGCTCTCGCGACAGCTGATCTTGGTATCGCAATGGGTGGTGCCGGAACAGACACGGCTATGGAGACGGCTGATATTGTTTTGATGGCTGATAACTTAGAAAAACTTCCTCACACCATCAATCTTAGTAGAAATGCAATAAAGATCATTAAGCAAAATGTATGGTTCTCACTCCTAACAAAAGCTGTGGCCTTGGTGTTAATCTTCCCAGGATTATTGACCTTGTGGATGGCGGTGTTAGCTGATACAGGTGCTGCATTGTTGGTAATCCTGAATAGTATGAGGTTATTAAGACAGAAATAGGGAGGCTTAGTCTTCCCTATTATATAGAATTGATTAGAGCTAAATGGAGGGTTTCATATGAAGACACCGGATGTTTGTGAAGTGACTTGTATTCATGAAGATAAAGTGAAACGTGTTAAAGAAAGTTTGGATACGAATAACACATTTGAAGTAGCTAAAATCTTCAAGGCTCTTTCAGATGATACACGAGTGAAAATTGCGTATATTCTTCTACAGGAAGAAGAACTATGTGTGTGTGATATCGCCTCGATTATTGATGCGACTACTGCTACCACCTCTCATCATTTACGCTTATTAAGCAATATGGGTTTAGCTAAGTATAGAAAAAGTGGAAAGCTCGTGTATTATTCCTTGGACGATGACCATGTTAAAAATTTAATTGAAATTGCATTTGAACACCATAAAGAGATTAAAGTTTAGAGGATTTTAAGACCCCTTTTTGGAGAATGCATTATCATTTTCATTTTCATTTATATATGAAAGAGGAACTCATAGAATAAAGTATGGAGCGGTCGAAATTGCATCTTCGACCGCTTCTTTTTTATGCAGATAGGTATCTATTCTTTCGTCCACCAAAAGAACCTTTTACTTGCAGATTTAAGGATCATAAAATAAACTACCTGAAATTTTTAGCTTGTTACACATAAGAAATATGAGGTAGTATCCAATTTTTCTGGTTTACAAAATTTAAGCTTGAAAAATGTGTAAATACCCCATAAAAATAAGACTGCATTCTGGCCTAATGCTACATACTTCGTTTAATGAATCTGTCCATTTTTATTTATAAGAAAAACCGGGTAAAGTCGCCCGGTCCTTTAAGAGAGTCACAGTATCCACTTTGGTTTCTGGTATGATTTCCGTT
>NZ_ALJG01000273.1 GCF_000286315.1 Paenisporosarcina sp. TG20
CAAGCCGAAAGTCGGGTTAGTTAAATATTGCTGAACTTTTATTATGTCATATTGAGTCTGTTTAATTCCTTTTTATTCTTATTCAGATAAAACGATTGTTCCTTACATTTTGATTTAATAATATATTATTTAACACTCTCCAAGGTTTGGTAAATTGACATTTGTTGTTATAGTATTATGACGTTATACTATAACGTAGGAGGTGCCCGCTATGTTTCGTTTTGCACTTTTGGTAATTGCACTGATTAGTATGATTTCTTTTAATGCATTAGCTAATATCTTACCATTAAATAATCAAACTACAGGTGAGATTTCCAATCGACTTCCGGTCTTATTTACACCAGCTAGCTATGTATTTTCGATTTGGTCTATCATATATGTATTGTTAATCGCTTGGGTAATAGGCATGTGGAGAAAGGTTAAAAATGACGTTTACACAAAACGTTCAAATCTTTTTATTATAAGTTCCATTTTGAATATATCTTGGATTTATTTGTGGCATTTCGAGTATTTTTTATTAACAATAGTTGTTATGATAAGCTTTCTTGTTACATTAATATTTCTATATATGACTTATCGAATTTCCGATAACCACATTCTGAGCCGTCTTCCTATTTCTATATATTTAGGATGGATCAGTGTTGCAACCATTTCCAATATTAGCTATGTTCTAACTGCCTATCAATGGAATGGCTTTGGATTAAGTCAGCCTCTATGGGCTGTTATTATGATGACTATCGGTACTGCACTGGCATTACACATTCGTTTCCATTATTTTGATGTCGCTTATGTGCTAGTCTTTATTTGGGCTTATATCGGCATTGCAATAAGGAATGGCTTTGAAGAACTTTTAGTCTCCACTGCTGCTCTTTTCTTAAGTGCAGTTATGCTAGCAGGAATTTTATTTATCAAAAAAAAGACAATATTATTAAAGCCCCCCGATAAACTATAGTTTATCGGGTTTTCACAATTGGTTGTTTTTTAATTATGCAATTTAGAATGAGAAAAGTCGGTCAAATATGCTTAATCCTTAATAAGACAGCCTTCTATTTAAATCTAGTGATTTCCGTTGTAACGCACTTTCTTGTTTCGATGCTAGCGCAGCGATGCCACCATGCACACTGAGTTCTTGGCATATCAATTGACGTAATCCTTCAACCAATGGGCATATCGTGTTAATGGTTTAGGTTGATGTGCGAAAAGACACTGAGTCTCTAAATACTAAAAACACCATAACCAGGGAGTTAATTGCAACCTGAACACATGTATACTTTCATGACTTTTAAAAAAACCAACTGCTAAAGTTTAGCAGTTGGTTTTTCACTTTCTATATTTGTGTTTCCAATGATAAAGAAATTTATCAATTTATTTTCGTCACTAAAATAGGTGCATCTTTTGTAACAATCACGGTATGCTCAATTTGAGCAACAAGTGATTTGTCAGGAGTCAAAAATGTCCAACCGTCACCAGACTCAACAATATGTTCCGCTTTTTCTGAAATAAAAGGTTCGACCGCTAAAACCATTCCTTCTTTTAAAATGGTTGGTTCCCAAGCATCATAATAGTTCAGAATATGTTGTGGCGCTTCATGAAGAGATTTCCCTACTCCATGACCTGTTAAGTTCATAATGACAGTAAAACCATGTTGTTTTGCTTCTCTTTCGACAGCTTTTCCAATTTGATTTAAGCGTGCACCGGCTTTCACTTTTAACATTGCTCGGTTAAAGGCACTTTCAGCCACTTCGCACAACTTTTCTTTCTTCGTATATCCTTCTCCTATAACAAAAGAAATTCCTGTATCTGCAAAATAGCCATTTAATGATCCAGACACATCAATGTTTACTATGTCTCCATCTTTAATTATACGTGAACCTGGAATCCCGTGAGCGACTTCTTCATTGACACTAATGCAAGTGAAACCTGGAAAATCATACTCCCCTTTTGGACCCGAAATTGCACCTTTTTCTTCAAACATACGACCACCAAGGTCATCAATTTCTTTAGTAGTAACACCAGGTTTTGTTGCTGCCCGCATTGTGTCACGAATCTCAGCAACGATTCGGCCTATAGTTTTTAATGCTTCAATGTCTTCAGTAGTTTTAGCAATCATATTTGTTAAATCCTTCTTTCTCAAATTGTCTATCACATACTATACCATAAGAAATAATGCATTCCCATTGACGAAAATAATTTCGAAAATTCAGAAGACCCCATCTAAGTGTTTCGATGAGGTCTTCTTAGTGTATGACTAGTAAGGTGGATTATGTGAGCTCTTTTTAAATTATTAAAAAAACATAAAAAATCAATTTATCATTTTAAAAAAATTAATGACAAGCACTACTCCATCAAACTTTCTTCGGATCAAGTAGGCGTGGTGCTGCTAAGAATAACAATGAACATACAACAGACGTTAGTAGGAATATTGGAATCATATATGTTGCATTGTAAATAATGGAATAAAGATATAAATTTTCATTCTCAGGAGCATACATACTAAAGAATAAGATACCCACTATTACGTGCACTATATAACGTAAAAATGATGCAATTAAAACTGCTGTAACTATTGTGAAAATCATTTTCCCGCGATTATTTTGAAGTTTAAAATTGAAGTATTTAGAACGAAGTAAACCAGCAAATCCAACTAGACCATAAGCAATCAAGTAATCCAAAAATACTTGCATTACAACGAAGCTAAATGACAATGGTGCTACAGAAATTAACCCTGAGACAATTTGCAACAATCCTACCAACAGTCCAGTAATTACACCAACTAAAACACCTCTGCGAAAAGACATTAAAACAATTGGAATCATGACTAAACTGACTGATCCACCTTGTGGCATTTTAAATGCGATAAAATCCAGGACAAACCCTAGAGCAGCAAAGATAGCAATTTCTACTAACAATAAAACTTTTCGATTTCTCAACTTTTCTTCCTCCTTATGCGATGTACTCAAACCGCGTGTCAGGGAAAAAAACCATAAAAAAACAACCTCAAAGGACAGAGCCTGACGTTGTTGGAGTCGGTTTCTATCCACATCCCTGCGCAAGCATTAACTTACAGGTTCAAAGGGTTAGAACTTTACTCGTTCACTCTCAGCCATTCCAGGCTCCCCTTGTGGTACATACATTTAATTTAGTGTTACGTGTTAATTGTACAGAGATTAGGCAGGAGACACAAGAGGTTTAGTTAATAGATTGTGAATGTTATAGAATCGCTCTTGATATAGTGATGTAAAATAGAATAAATAATTTTAGATTGTACAGCATTTTAGTGTTAAAAGGGATATGGATGTTAAAAATAGGAACAATAGCTGCTGACTTAACAAATCACCCTTGATATGAAACCATTTTCGTGATATCCCGTATATATAACTATTCAATATTTTTAAAGGGAGGAATTAAATTGGATAACCGTCGTCTCTTATCGGCTTTATGTTACTTTAGTATCTTATTTGCGCCATTTTTATTACCGATTATTGTGTACTTCATATCCCCAGATACAGAAGTAAAGTATCATGCAAAAAGATCTATTATTTCACACTTAATTCCAGTTGCTCTCGGGATTATTGGTTTTATCGTATTAATGGTTGGTTCACTTACAATGTATAACACGATGAGCCCATCCATTGGTACAAGTACATCATTTGATTTCCTAACTGCAAGTGTCCCTTTATTGTTTATGCTCGTTTACGCCATCCTATCTATCATTGTTTTGATTTGGAATATTGTTCAAGGAATTAAAGTGCTTCAATAGGTTTATCTTGTACTGTTAAAGGAAATACACAAGAATATACTTAATGGGTAGTGTCAAAAAAGCTATGAAAAACATAAGTTCAAGACACGCTTTTAAGGTGGGGGGTTCTTCTTAGGGATTAAGTAGTTTAAAAAGGCATGCATTTACTTTAATAAGTTGTTTTTGCCAAACCTATTTATTCATTGACCTCAAAAAGAACCTGTTTAAATAGGCCTTTGGTTGTCCCTTTTTTACCGAAGGTTAAGCTAAGTTTTTATGGATGATGAGTTGCTGTGACTGCTCTATGAGCTGACACCATCGCTGCGGCATAGTTGCTCCAGATTTCATGGGTAAGTCAACTGGGGTTCTGTTTTCTAAGGCCGAGTGCTTTCTTAAGAAATTGAAGTACGCCACAAACAAGGTGATATGCGATTCTGAGCCATGGAAAGACCCGAATCCATGTGTCGGTTTATAGCCCCCTTTAAACGTTCGATTTAGTCGTTCAATAATCTGTTTAAGAGGGCGGTACTCGGTGGAGACAGGGTCTTCATTTGTCAGACCAATGACCTGAGTTACATCAAAATAAATCTGATGTTTGCTAAAAAAGTGTTGTGCTAATAAGTAAATGGGATTGCCATCGACGATGAGGTTCACTTTCTCTTCTCGTGTACCCAACTTCACCAAAACATCATCAATTGCTTGAATGGCAGACGGTGTATCACGATTCGGCGACAAACGATACGATAAAATAATTTTGTTTTTCGCATCAAAAAAGAAGAATAGGTAATTCCATTTTCCAAGGACTCGAATATAGGTTTCATCTCCACAAATTTGATCCGACAAATCATAGGGGTGGTGATCAATGAGTGGTTTGATAGCCTTCGCAGCGAGTCGTGCATAATTGAGCACCGTCTGGTGTGATATCGAGAGTCCGTGAACGTCTTTCATGAGTTGTGCTGTTTTCCGCGCTGTGATGCCATAATTGACATGGTACGTTAGGATGAGTCCCACCACGTTTGGAGAACTGTGAAGACGAGTGAAATCAATACGTTCACCTTCAAGCGTTCGCTCTTGCATTGGCTGAAAGTCAAACGTAAATTCACGTGTAATATACCGGACTTTATATTTTTCAGGTTGGGTCTTTCTTTCTTCTTTTTCATCGGATGTAAGTTGATTCAGTTTACTTATGTAGTAGGAACAAGAATTATTTGCGCACTTATAAACAAAGAATTCATGACGCTCTTTAATCTGAGATAACAAGCGCTCACAATGCGGACAGTGCATGGCCATCTTGAAACGATAGCTATGGCGATCATTAAACTTAAAGTCACACACTTTACACCAACACTGCCCTTTCGTACCATTATTTGCGTATAAATAGTCTGCAGGGGCATCACAACGCGGACATATTTTTACTGAAGAAATGGACACCGTGCTTTTAGTACGCCGTTTAACGGGCTTAAGTACTTTTCCAGACTGTTTAAAATGGGCTTGAAGGAGCTCCTTATAATCCATCTTTTCATGTGTAATCATGAGGGGAAGGTCATCAATTTCCAATTTCCTATAGTCTTTCCGAATTGGGTCGGGGAGTCTTGGTTTAAACAGCACTTTACCCACGAGCAAGATATACATTTTTTGAATTAAATCATTTTGAAGGTTGATTATTGTAAGCAAAAAAGTTAATAATGGAGACATAGCTTGTATACCTTCTTTCTAGGTTTTTTGGTTGTGTTGTAACTCCATTCAACCTTAGATTTAGGGGGTATACAAGTTTTTTACGTTTAACCCTTGTTCTATCAACCTTTCAAGAGGTTTTTTATAAATATTTTTTACAATACGACTTAATGATAGGAGAGATTCCCATGAAAATTGGAAAGTTAATAAAAACATCTATAAAACTTGCACCGATTATTATTCCAATCGTTAAAAAAGTGAGAGATTCGAGAAAAAAAACTAAAGTTACATCCACTAATAAGTAAAAAAGTTGGAACTCGTTTTTCTGAGTTCCAACTTTTTTACATTAATCTCGTAGTTATAAAATCACTTATATTTTTGGTTTAATTTCTTTGAGTGCTAAATATTCTACTTTTAAAAATGATGATGGTAATACTGCAGATTTATCTTCAGTTACCGTCGATTCACTTTGTGCTTGCATAATCTCTTCAAATGTTAATGGGTTTGCGATTGGAACTTCATTTTTCATTACTTGCATAGCCCCCTTTGCATACACATTGAAGAAACTGTTTGCCATTGTTCTGTATCCCTCTACATTAGGGTGAACATCGCCAGGATTTGGAACTTTATCAGCACTATCACCAAAAGCAGGGGCAACGGGAACAAACTGTGCACCTGCGTCTTTAGCCACTTTAGCTAAAATTTCATTCAATAAATCCAATTGTTCTGCAGTCCCACCTTTTTGTGAGTCACGTGCATGTGGATACGCATAATAATAACCCATTACATACACCTGTGCTTTAGGTGCTATTTTTTTCAATTCACTAAGCATTGTTTGCATATTTTTTCGGACTGTATTTAAGGAATAATCCACTGGTATTTGTTGAAAGGATAATGACCCTGACCTTTCATCTGCTCGAATAAGTCTCAAGAGATCATTGGCACCCGCTGAAATTGTAATGACATTGGCACTTTGTAACAATGGTTTAGCTTCTTTAGATTGTACACGCTTAAGTACATCAGCAGAAGTAAATCCCGGAAATGCTAAATCTTTTGAAAAAAATGCTAGTGGTTGATTACGAGCTAATTCTTGAGCAATTAAATCACTATAGCCTGTATCAATTTCACGGTTTGGTGTCTGACCTGCAGCAAGGGAATCTCCGAGTGCTACATATGAAACTGGTCCAATTACTTGAGCGTTAGTTTTAATAGGTACCAGAAAAAATACAATAATAATCATAAACTTAATAAACTGTTTTTTCATTTTATCTTCACCCTCTTAAAATGCCCAGTTCCCTTTACGGAAAATAGGTTCAATTGTTCCATCTTGTCGTTCTCCATCGATATCCATTTCCGCACTTCCAATCATGAAATCTTCATGCGTTATAGATCTATTTAATCCAAGAGATTCAAGTTGTGCTTCCTCTAAATCACGTGCATCTTCAACACACGTAGGGTAAGCTTCACCAATTGCTAAATGGTTTGAAGCATTTTCATCAAACAAGGTATTATAAAATAAAATTTCAGAAGATGAAATGGATGATTCATGAGGTACCAAAGCTAATTCTCCAAGATATGCTGAACCATCATCGTGTTGAATCAGTTCTTGTAGTAAGTCGTTTCCTGTTGCTGCTTGTACTTTTACAATTTTCCCCTTTTCAAAAGTTAATGTAAAACTATCAATGGTGTTTCCTTGATAAACAAATGGTTTTGTACTGCGAACATATCCGTTGACCCCAAACTTTAAAGGGGCTGTATATACTTCTTCAGTTGGCATATTGGCAATAAACATAGTTTTATTAGGTGTTCTGCTTGCGCCAGTTACCCATAAGTGTTTCTCAGGTAATTCAATCGTTAAATCTGTCCCAGGAGCTTTATAAATTATTTTTTTATATCGTTTGTTATTTAGTGTTTTTGCTCGATTTTCCAATCCGTTAATATGCGTCTTCCACTGATCAACGGCATTTCCTTCACCAATCCGTACAGTTTTAAAAATGGCTTCCCATAGTGCGTTTAATTGCGCGTCTTGTGGTAAATTTGGAAATACTTTTGCAGCCCACTTTTGAGAAGGAATAGCAATAATCGACCAAGCAATTTTATCTGACATAACAGAAGCACGGTATTTTTCTAAAGCACGCCCTGCTACTTTTTGTTGATCAGAAATTCGGTTTGCCGGAACCCCCATTAATAAATCAGGATCTTCAGCGTCAATCCATAATAATGCCCCTTGTTGCTCAATTAAATCTTCTCGCTGTGCTACCATCCATGCTGGAAACTCCTTCATTTCAGAATCAGGTGCATAATCATAAAAAGCACGGTTAGTTGGTCCATCTGAAAAGTTAACATGGACACGTTTCGCTCCTGCCTCATAGGCCTTTTTAACAACTATTCGCGTAAAATCAAGTGATTCCGTAGTCGTGTTTATTAACACGTATTGATTGGGTTGAACGTTGATTCCTACACGCACCACTAAGTCTGCATATTCAGCTAACTTGTCTTCAAACGTCATTTCTTTTTTCCCCTTTGTAGCAAGGTTTTAGAAGACCCTTCGATTAATTTACCTTGATCCCATACTTTTTGAACGGGTTTAGATGGTAATTCTTTCGTCCATTTTTTATAATTCTTTTCATCTGTGTAAGTTAATAAAGATAATACTTCACCATCTGCACCTGCACGACCTGTACGTCCTGAACGATGTAAGTATGGTTCAATCATATGAGGTACATCAACATGAATAACATGTGTCAAGCCTTCAATATCTAGACCACGAGCGGCAATGTCAGTAGCAATTAAGATGCTTACTTCTCCTTTTCGGAATGAAGCTAATGCTTGTTTACGTTCTTCTTTCTTCATATCTGAGTGCAAGGTTACAATTTTTGCTTCCCGGAATTTCAACTTTGTCTCTTTCATCAACAACTGATCTAAATTGTTAACAAATGCTAATCCCCGCATTCCATCTACATACGCTAAACGACGCAATAAATCTGTTTTATCGCGCTCTTCTACTTTAACAAATGAATGTACTACTTTACCTTGCGCGGGTAATTCTTCATGAGTCACATGAATGCGTATAGGGTCTTTCATCATACGGCCTGCTACTAACTCGATTTCCTCAGTAATTGTTGCTGAAAGTACTATTATTTGTCGATTGTGATCAGACCCATCGATAAGTGCTTTGATAATACCGCGATGTTCTCTAGCTAACAACTGGTCGCCCTCATCTAATATAATATGTCGTATGTTGTGTAGTTTAAGTTTCTTGGATTTCATTAATTCATTTAAACGACCTGGTGTCCCAACAACAATTGTTGGCTTCAGCTTTAATTTTTCTAATTGACGTGCCATATTTGCGCCACCAATTAATTGTGCAACAGAAATGTCAGTTCCAATGGTCCACTCACGTAACACCTCGACAATTTGCATCGACAGTTCTTGTGAAGGAGCAACGATGAGCGCTTGCGTTTTTGGCAAAGAGCCGTCCACTTGATTTAATATTGGTAGTACATACGCTAATGTTTTACCGGAACCAGTTGGTGATTGTGCAACAACGTCTTTCCCCTCAAGCATGCTTGGGATTAATTGTGATTGAACTGGCATTTCATATTCAAATTTCCATTTATTTTGAAGTTCGGGTTTTAAGTTCTCGATAAAAGACATGTTTATTCCACCTTTATAAATTCTTGCTTTTAGTGTACCATATAACCCTGTATTAAGCCGTTTGAAGCCGGTACAGACTAGGATAGGTTATTACATAATCAACGGGTTCCAAGGTATTTTGAATCGCTTAGACGCATTTTCATGATGTTCATGGTTATCAAGCATCACTGCGTTCTGCTTAGTATTCCTTGCCGAGCAGTGTATTCTTCCTTAACGAACCTCTTCACGTGTACGTTAACCGCTATCCTGCAACATGTGTGAGTCCAAGGACGTGTATCTTCCCAGACATAAGCCACAATTTAAGGCGTAATTGTGTCTACGTGCCAGCAGTATAAGTAAAGTAATGGCTATCATTACGAAGAATTAGAGTCGAGTCTTCCATTATCTAATAATTTCCGATTACTGTAAAAGCTATTCATTCTGTAAGGTCCGTCCATTTTATGTTTTCGTCCATTCACTTCATGTTTTCGTCCACTCAGCTTGTTTTCAAAGTAAAAACAACTATTTTAGAAAATATATATAGTCGAGTTGTGTTTCCTTGGCCATCTTTTATAACGAGTTTTGACTCTTCCTGTTCATGAACATCTTTTTTTTCTCATATTTAAAAACTCCGTCCCAAAAGAAGGACAGAGTTCTTAGTTAATTATTTAATTCATAACCACATGCAAGGATGGAACTTTCGGCTAGTACCATCAATGAATCAATGTATGTAGCATCTAGATTTAATTCTCTTTTTACAATCGATAACTCGGTACATCCTAAAATTATATGATCGCAACCAAGTTCATTCATTTTGTTAATAATTTGTTGCCATTTTAAAAAATCAACAGGATGCGAAGCTTTAACATCATCATATATAACAGACATTACTAGCTTCTGCGTTTCTTCATCTGGGACAATGGGTTGGACACCAACTTGTTGACATGCTATTTGATAAACAGCAGTTGTTAGTGTTCCTGTTGTTGCAAGAATACCGACTCTTTTCGCGCCTACTTGAGAAGCACGTTTTGCTGTTTCATTAATCATATGTACCATAGGAATGTCCGCTCCCTGTTGAATATCATGATAAAAAGAGTGAGCGGTATTACATGGAACTGCTAACACTTCTGCACCGATTGATTTTAATTTATCTGCATCTGAAATCATCACTGGGACAGGGTTTTCTTTCGAGCGGTCCAGAATATATGTTGTACGATCAGGTATGTTTGTATTATTTGTAATTACCATACTGATATGTTGTTGATCTGTTTTTGCTTTCGTCCGTTTAACAATCATTTCACCAAGCAACATCGTTGCAAGCGGGCCAACCCCACCGATGATGCCTAAGACTTTCTTTTCCATAACTTATGACAAACCTTTTTTGTTGAAGTATTTTTTATATTTTCTATAGTAGTTCAGGTTATTCAATATTAGTTTTGCCCAACGCTTCGGACTGAAGTCTTCTTTATAAAATAAATGATTTGTAAATTTCCCTTCAGCAATTAACTCTTTTGCTTCTTGTTTAAGCTGCTCATTTTGTGCGTACTTAAATAATACTCCTTTTGGAATGATCATCCATAGGTGCTTGTCTTTCGCATATGTCAGCGTTTGTGGAATATCAAGTACATAGTCATCTGCTACATATTTCATCAAATTATGACCACTTGCAGTAACATAATAACTACTACGTCCATTTCGTAAATTAATCTCAAATAACCTATACTCACCATCGCGTAAATCAAGTTTCATATCAAAATTTGCAAAGCCTGTGTATCCGATATCTTCTAAGAAAATACGCACACGGTCTAGCAATGCTTCATCAAACGTGTTAATAATTGCCGCATAGCTTCCAATTCCTTCTGGAGAATGTTCTTCTAAAATTGGGTTGCCCATTGACATGAGTTTGACTTTTCCATCTTTGCCAACATACGCATTTAACACTCGCATATACGAATCATCGCCTGGAATAAACTCTTGAATTGTTAAATTATCTTTATATGATGATTTGTAAATCGCATCGATAATTGCACTTTTTTCTTCTTCATCATGTGCAACAAATACTTTTTTCTTTCCTGGAAACGAACAATTATAGTACGCAACCGAGTTAGAGGCTTTAATGATGATTGGATACATAAAGTCGATGGTAAATGAGTCTTTCGTTTCAAAAGTGCAAAGTGATGTTTTGGGATATGAAAAACCATATTCCTCACAAATTTTATAGAAGTTCTCTTTTAACACGATACGATTCATTAATTTCTCATCTATATATGGTACCGCAAAATGTGATTGTAATTGTTCTTTGTTACTGATGATTAATTTAGCATAATCATCTCCGCAAGCTAGGAGTAATAATTTTTTATCTGCATGTTCACTCGCCACTTTTAAAAGAGCTGGCACGAACACATCGTTTTCATTTAAACGAGGAATAACTTGAAAATCAAGAATTTTACTGTCTTGTGTAGCGGATAAATTCATACGTCCTAATACTAAAGGTTTTATTCCATAAGCTTCATGGAATGCACGTGCCATTCCATATGCATTCATATCGGAACCAAGTAATATAGGTAAAAACGAATGCTTTGTTGTCATAGTGAATCAACTCTTTCCCTAAATCATAGTTTGTAATTATACTGTATCTTGAATTATGGTTTTCTCCGCGCTTTAGCTTTTTGCTCAAACGCATAGCCCATCGATATAAGCGAAGGCTCACTCCATGCTCTCCCTGAAAAAGTTAATCCAAATGGTTCGCCTGTTTGAGAAAATCCAGCCGGAACTGTAATTGATGGATATCCCGCAGCGGCTCCAATACTACAGCCGTGGTAATGCGGATAAACAAGAGCATCGAGTTGATGATTATCTAGCGTTTTGCCCAATCCAATTTCACTTGCTAAATATCGATTGCGTTCTAATGCTTCAATGTATTCTGTTTCGGTTAACGATCCAGATGTACGTTCTGACTTTTCAAGCATTACTTGACCAAACTGGAGTGTCTCAATTGGATGTTGATTATTAAAGTTAATAACGTCCGTAAGAGAACGAATCGGATTTAATATATTAGTCTTTGCTAAATAGCTGTTTAAATCCGCTTTAAATTCATACGTAAGTACATCGTCGCTTAAATCATTTTCCGTGAACCCTAAATCTACTGGATCCACAATAACTGCACCAAGTTCACGTAATACTAACATCTGCTTCTCAAACATTTCAATACGTTCTGTAGAAACATCTTTTTCAAAAATTAATCGAGCAATACCTATTCTTTTCCCGCGAAACGAATCTAAATCTAGACATTTTGCCCAATCAACATCATCAAATTGACGACTTTTTCGTGTGATTGGATCAGATTCATCCTGTCCCAATATACTTAAAAACACATGAAGGCTATCTTCCACACTACGTGTCATAGGTCCAGCCGTGTCTTGTGTATGAGACAAAGGGATGATACCTGTTCGACTTACTGCTCCAACGGTAGGTTTCAATCCCACTAATCCATTTTGAGCGGATGGATTCAAAATGGAACCTGAAGTTTCCGTGCCGATTGCGGCAGCAGCCAAGTTTGAAGCAATTGCAGAAGCAGAGCCTGAGCTTGATCCCCCTACATCAAAGGGACCATATGGATTCTTCACTTGACCACCACGTGAACTAAAGCCGTTGGTCATACGGTCAGACATGTAGTTCGCCCACTCTGTCAAATTTGTTTTCCCTAAAATAATAGCTCCTGCATCGCGAAGTTTCCGAGCAATTGTTGCATCTTTCATCGCATAATGGTTTGCGAGTGATAATGAACCTGCGCTTGTATGTAAATCATCTGCAGTTTCTATATTGTCTTTGAGTAAAATTGGAATCCCGTGAAGCATTGAACGTGGTCCTTTTTCATGTCGTTCATCATCAAGCGCTTGAGCAATTTGAATTGCTTTTGGGTTTATTTCAAGTACCGCATTGATATTTGGATTTCTTTTTGCAATTAACTCTAAGTACATGAGCACTAGTTCTTCCGAAGTTAATTCGTTCGAAGCCATTTTTTCTTGCATTTGGGCAATCGTTGCTTCTTCTAACCAATCATTCATAGTTTGGTTTCGCATTCCTTGATTCATCACGTAAAAACCTCCAACTACAGATTTGAAAATCCACAGTCACCGAGATGGCTAGCTGTGACTTTCATTTTGAAACGAGAGAAATTTAGTCTTCCAATTATGCAGGATCATGTAGTTTTTATCGATTTCATTTATGTTAGCTTCAATCTGAAATTATATCATTTTTTCAGCAAAAGTTTAAGCATCATTCAATCTGTCTTCAGCTATTCTACAGGCCTACTCATAAAATGAGCCAGAACAACAGGTCTACTCCTGTCACTCTGACGTTGCCTTACTCTGCTAGTTCCATATGTTCTTTAATTAACTCATATAGGGATAATTCATATAATTGTTTTCCTTCAACTTTAAAAATACCTTGTTCTACTAAATCATCAATAACGGTCATTTTTTTATCGTCCATTTTCGATTCTTTTGATGGGATCATGGTAAAACTCCTTAAACTTTGATTCACAAGATGTTTACCCAAACTGGTTGGATTTAAAACTTTTCTTGTACGTATTTGGTAAATTTTTATACAGTACATAACCTAGACACGCACCTAGTGTATTGAGCCATAAGTCATCTACATCACTACTGCGCATTTGAGGGAGCTGCAATATTTCAATTGCTAATGACAAAAGAAATCCTGTGCCAATCGCTCGCCATGCTCGATCAAATTTTTTCCATAACAGCGGGGGAAAAAAGCCAATCGGGATAAACATCACAATATTACCAACGAAATTTATCAAAAAAGGTTGCCACAAGTCCAAGTACTTGATGGCATTGTATGTCTCCGATAATACGCGAAACGGTTCAAGATTAATTGCTTGATAATCACCGTTAATAAATTGCACGACCCCTCCCCGTATACTGACAGCGGGTAAAATGGTCTGAGATAACAAGCCTGTAAGAAACATAAAGAACAACGTAATGCCAATTTCATGTAAGAAATTAGTTTTAGCTTTTAAGCGTTTTATTTGAACAAACCGGACTATTATTATAATTGGCAATATTAAACCCATATAAAAACACATATCTTGTATATACCGAAGAATTGTATCCATAGCACACCCTATATCTTTCATGTAGTACTCTTATTCTAATGCCTTTTGCTTTAGATTCAAAATTAAATTTTAAACCAATACATCATTCTTCACGTATTCAACTTTAAATAGATGGTTACGCTGTTACTAGAAAAGAGTTATTATTAGGGTTTTCAAAAAAAAAGATTCTATAATAAGATTGGAAGCTGAAAAGAGGCTTTCAAGACACGAGCAGATCAAGGGAGCAAATGAATGAGCACCGATGCGTACAAATCGTACGAGGATTCGAATGAGTGCAGCACGAAGAGATTCGACGTGTATTGGAAGCCGAAAAGAGGGTTTCAAGCTGCAAGTAGTGCTAGGAAACAAAGAAGTGAAGACCGGAGCGTACTTAGGTACGTGAGGATCTGAACGACTGAAGTTGACAACGCAATACGCCGCATATTGGAAGCCGAAAAGGGGTGGTATTATGCGCTACATCAAAACAATCCTAACTATACTTTTTGCCGCATATTTATCAAGTCCACTCTGGGAAGAACCAGCAAAGGACTATGTAGACGTATCATTTTTAGATGCGATCGATGCGCAAGTAATTAAAGGATATGAATTTCTAAAAGGCCAACCTTTTATTGAAAATACAATAACCGATATTTCTAATGCAGTAGCAAGCATACCAGCAAAGCTTACAAAGTCAGTTAGTGAACCGGATTATGAGCCTGTCAATCAAGTGGACAAACCAACACTAGCTACACCTACTGACGGTTTATTTTCCGTTCATAACATCCAAATTGGGGATAAAATGGAGACAGTTAGCGAAGAGCTTGGCAAAGCAAAACGCACGACAACGAATGAATATGGCTCTGAATGGCACACTTTTCACACGGACTACCAAAACTTTATGATGGTATCGTTTGATGAATCTGCTCGCGTGAATGGTTTATTCACCAATAACGATTTAATTGCTTCTTCATACGGCGTTAAGTTGAATAGTTCAAAAACGGAAGTCCAAGAAGCTCTTGGCGATCCGATTAAACAAATTAAAAAAGGGAACATCAATTACATTATGAACGATGATGGAGAAATGGATACATTCCTAATCGAAAACGTCTATGTGACCGTCTTTTACGATGTTCATGAAAACAATACCGTCACAGCGTTCCAAATCATTTCGGATAGTCTTGAGGATCAAAAACCAGCTCTCTATGGTGAAACTAGCGAAGCTTTGCAGCAAGGGTTTGAATTTCAGCTATTCGATTTAACGAATGCAGCGCGTGTCCACCACAAGGTTCCGCCTGTAAGATGGGAATCCACCATTCGGGGGACGGCTTATAAACATAGTCTAGAGATGGCGGATAAAAATTATTTTAGTCATACCAATTTATCAGGGCAATCTCCATTTGATCGCATGAGTGTGGACGGCATTGATTATTCAGTAGCTGGTGAAAACTTAGCATACGGTCAGTCCAGCAGTATTTTCGCACATGAAGGGTTAATGAACTCTATTGGTCATCGTAAGGTTTTATTAAAAAGCGACTTCACTTTACTAGGTGTTGGTGTTGCTTTTAATAATGAAAATCAACCCTATTATACGGAAAACTTTTATACACCCTGAATAACTAACCTTATAGAGGTTGTTCAAAAAGTC
>NZ_ALJG01000274.1 GCF_000286315.1 Paenisporosarcina sp. TG20
AACAGAGTGACGAGGAGATTGAAGCCGTGCCCCACGGAAAGCGTCCGCATGGAGCGGAAATCAACTTTGTTCGGATTTTATTACTAGATATTTTATTATGAATTTAACTACATGTTATCCATATTCTCAAACATACCAAACATCGGTAACATGATCGCCATCACGATGGTTCCCACAAGTCCTGCTAATAAAACAATCATTAGGGGTTCAATCATTGCTTTAAGTTTGTCCGTCTCGGCGTCTACTTCTTTTTCATAGAATTCCGCTACTCTTTCTAGCATGTGGTCAAGTGCACCCGTTTGTTCCCCAATTGAAATCATATGAGGGATTAGTGGAGGAAAAGCCCAGTGCCCCATCATCGGTCCAGTCATCGACTCTCCTCGCTCAAGACCATCACGCGCTTGGAGGATGACTTTACCAATTACTTCATTGCCCACAACGCGTTCTACCATCGTAAGTGCGACTAAAATGGGAACGGAACTTGAAAACAATGAACTTAGTGTACGCGTCATTCGTGCTAGAGCTGCTTTTTTTAAGATATTCCCAAAAACCGGCATGCGAAGTAATAGCGAGTGCAACATATAGCGTCCTTTATCATCCCTTTTGACCATCCATAATCCGACACTAAAAAGTACGGCTATCGCTATTAAAATATACCAGTAGTTTTGGACGAAATCACTTGCACCCATTACAAAACGAGTAAGTAACGGGAGTTCTCCCCCAAAGCTACTAAACATCTCAACGAACATAGGAACGATAGAAGTTAAAAGGAAAATGACAACTCCGACTGCTAGAACTGCCACAATTAATGGGTACGTCATGGCAGAAACTACTTTTTGTCTTGTAACATAGGCTTTTTCAAAATGAGTTGCTAAACGATCCAAAGACTCGTCAATGGATCCAGTTAATTCACCAGCTTGCATTAGATTAATGACAAGTGGTTCAAAAATACGTGGGAATTTCCGAACTGCTTCTGATAATGAATTCCCGCTTTTTAAGTCATCTGCTATTTCGATGAGTGCACGGCGCAATGCTTTTGATTCTACTTGTTGCGAGAGAATAACACATGAATCAACAATCGTTACACCTGCACGCATTAGCGTTGCAAATTGTCTTAAGAACATAATGAACTGTTCTCGTTTTACTGGGTTTCCAATGGAAATTTCTTTTTGTAATGCTGTATCGGCCATTTTTTTAATTTCAGTAATACGAATGCCATCGTCACGAAGCTTCATGATTGCTTCTCGTTGATTTGCCGCTTGCATAATCCCTTTCCGAATGGATTTACGGTCACGACCGACATATTGGAAGCGTGCCATTAATGCTCATCTCCTTCGAGATATGGCTTGGCGACTTCTTTAGAAACTTGGCCAGATTCGACTAATTCTTGTATAGAAGTTGCCATCATATGCATCCCGAGCGCTCGATTAGTTAGTATGACGTTCGGAATTTGATGCACTTTCTGTGTTCGAATTAAGTTACCAATCGCTGGGTTGCTAATCAAAATTTCCGTCGCTGCTCGACGGCCTTTACCGTCGACTGTTTTAAGTAAACGTTGACTAATTACTGCTTTTAACACACCACCGAGCTGAGTTCGTACTTGTCCTTGTTGCTCAGGAGAGAACACGTCAATTATGCGTTCAATTGTTGAAGAGGCACTTGAAGTATGTAATGTCCCTAAAACTAAGTGACCAGTTTCCGCAGCTGTGATGGCAATCCCAATGGTTTCTAAGTCACGCATCTCTCCAACGAGAATAACGTCGGGATCTTGTCGTAATGCCGCACGTAAAGCGCTCGAAAATGACTTTGTATCAAATCCGACTTCTCGTTGATCTATGATACTTGATCCGTGTTCATGCATATATTCAATCGGATCCTCTAGCGTAATAATATGCAAGTTTAAGTCTGTATTCATATGTTTAATCATTGCCGCTAAAGTCGTTGATTTACCTGAACCAGTTGGACCTGTAACCAAAATAAGTCCTTGTTTTAATTCCGCTAACTTCTTCAGGGTATTCGGCATTTGTAATTGTTCTACAGTTGGAATAACTTGCGGAACGGTACGGAATGCGATTGATATTTTGCCCTTTTGTTGGAATGCGTTGACACGGAAACGTGCAACACCTTCAACGACGTGCGAGAAATCTATTTCGCCAAGTTCTAATAATGTCTCCCAAAACTTTTCAGGCGTGATGACCCTTGCCATTTCACGCGACATATCAGCTGTTACGACGGTGGTCCCAAACTTCACTAAATCCCCTTGTACTCGGAAAATCGGTGGCACACCTACAGTAATATGAATATCTGATGCACTTTGTTGGAATGCACTTGTTAATAATTTATCAACAGTAGCTCTCATTTGCTCACCTAATCTTGGAGGGCTACACGCAGAATTTCTTCTGTCGTCGTTTTGCCCTCTTGCACTTTCATTAATCCGTCGTCTATTAAAAAGATGGTGTCATTGGCTTGCGCTATTTCCCGAATTTCTGCCGCTGTTCCGCCACGGTTAATAACACTTTTTATTTCATCATCGATAATCAGCACTTCATGGATGGCCATACGTCCACGATACCCCGACATCCCGCAAGAAGGACACCCTTTACCACGTGTAATCGTTTCAATATCAAGGTTACGCTTTTTAAATATTGCGATTTCACGAATGGTTGCTTCCTGTTTCTCACTACAATCTCGACAAACTCGTCTTACTAATCGTTGTGCAATCACAGCATTTAAAGAACTAGTGACTAAGAAAGGCTCGACACCCATATCCAATAAGCGGGTAATAGTGGCAACCGAGTCATTTGTATGTATAGTACTTAACACTAAGTGACCAGTTAAAGATGCTCGAATGGCGATTTCCACGGTATCTTTATCACGTATTTCTCCAACCATTACAATGTCAGGATCTTGACGCAGGATTGAACGGAGTCCTGCTGCGAACGTTAACCCGACATTTGAATTCACTTGAATTTGATTTATACCTTGTAACTGGTACTCAACAGGATCTTCAACCGTAATTATATTTACTTCTTCATTATTTAAATAGTTAAGTGCCGCATATAAAGTAGATGATTTCCCCGAACCTGTCGGACCGGAAATCATTATAATTCCATTCGGTTTCGCAATTTCATTTATAACTCTACTGTAGTTTTTTTCATGAAATCCCAGTTTTGTAATATCGGTTAAATTATTGCTCAAATCCAAAATACGCATAACGATTTTTTCGCCAAAAACAGTTGGTAATAAGGAAACCCGTATATCGATTGGACGAAAATCAACATTTGTTTTAATACGGCCATCTTGAGGAAGACGGTGCTCCGTAATGTCTAGCTTCGACATGATTTTCACGCGCGCTGTTACCATTCCTTGCATTAATTTCGGTAGTGTTCTCTCGTCATGCAAAACCCCATCAACTCGAAAACGAACCAATAAACGTGTTTCCTGTGGGTCAAAATGGATGTCACTTGCCTTTTGTGTCACAGCAGCAGATAGAATCTGATTCACAATACGAACAATTGGGGCATCAACATCTACTAGCTCTTCTTGCTTTTCAGCTGAAATTGATTGATCTGACATGAAATCATCAAATGTTTCTTCTTCGTAGTATTTATTTATTGTTTTTAAAATATCTTCTTGCGAAGCAATTGCCGGAATGATTTGCAAGCCAGTAATGAAGCGTAAATCATCTATCGTGATGAAATCCATTGGATCCTTCATCGCCACGTATAATTTATCACCTTCTACTTTTAAAGGCACAATCAAGTTACGCTTTGCCAAGTCTTTTGGAATAAGGTTAAATACTTTTGGTTCGAATGGATAATGATATAACTGAACTTGTGGGATACCAAGCTGAATTTCAAGTACTTCGATAAGTTGTTGTTCGGTAATAATTCCTTGTTGCAACAGTACATCGCCAAGTTTTTCTTCACGTGGCTTAGAGTTCAAAATAGTAGTTAATTGATCATTTGTAATTAAGCCATTTTCAATTAATAAATCACCTAGTCTTTTTCGAATCAAGTTATTCCCCCCTATTCCTTGCTAGATGGTATTAAATTTCCACCTTTATCGTATTGTGGTTCTTCTTCAGTATTATCTTCATCATCATTAGAGCCTGATTCTGATCCAGTTCCATCTTCCGAGCCATCTGTACCTTCGCCATCTTCAGTAGAGGGTTGTCCAGTTGTTCCATCTGTTGAGGTTCCTGTACCATCTGTCGAACCGGTTCCTCTTTCAGCTGCTTCTGTCACGGTTAAAGGATGAACTTCTACTTTATGGACAGGTGGGTAAAAATCTTCCGAAACTTCTCTTGTTTCCAGTATACTTTCACCCGATAAAATATTTTTCAAAACGACAACTTGTACTCCGTCCTCGCCTTCAGTTTTTATTCGAATTGTCTTTTGTTCTACGAAAGAACTATATTGCTTAATGGTTTTAAATGAAAAATTTTCAGGTTTGCTTATAGTCGTTTCGTAACTATAGACAAATGGCAATCCGCTGAGAGAAGCAGTCAAATTACTACCTACTCCGTTAATATTTATCGTGAAACTTGTAGTATTTGGATTCGTGAAAACAAAATCCACACCTAGTTTACGGTTTATGGAAGCATCAAAACCGAGTGGTACCGAGGTAGGAACGGTTGGTCCAATACTTCGTTCATCTACGCCGAAGTTTGTTTGAAGAACAGATGCATATAAAATAGATGCAAGGGTTGTTAAATCTTGTTCTGTCACTAATCCTATATCTACGGATTCAATAAATTCTAGCAAAGAGAATGTCGTTAAGGGATTAATGACATATCCATCTAACGCAAACATTAGATTTTGAATACCAGCTGTTGTCTCTATGTTATTAAATGAAACATTTGTAATCATCTCTAGAGCGGACGAACTTGCATATAATGCATTTGAAATATCGACAGTTTGTTCTTTACGTCCTGTAGCTAGGTGCTCACGTATTAACTCAGTTACACTTGTAATTTGTTCATCATTAAAAGACATTGGCGAAAATTGTTGGTGTAAAAATGTTCCGACTGATTCATCAGATACATCAAATTGAAGTTCATTTTTAGAGCCATTTTGCGCAGTTGTTAATGTTGCGTCTGTATTAAACTCAATAGCTTCCAATGGAAAAGGAATAATGGCATCTTGTAATCTAATTTGTACTAAAGCTTGGTCATACCACCCTTGAACGCCTGTTTGAACAGTTACAGCAGCATCTTGTTCTGCTAAATTCGACACATCATAAGGACCGATATACGTTTGATCTCCGAAACCTTTTGTCGGAAAAACTACTTCGTCTATTACATATGTACCGGCTTGCGACAAGCCGAAAAATAATACAGAAGTACCTAGGAGAGCAGCAAATGTAGTACCAAATAATTTATTATTCATTTATTGGTCCTCCTTCTTTGATGGACTCAGCCAGTCTTCAGTTTGAATATTGTCAACAGGTTTAGGAGCGGGTGGCTTTTCCACAGGCTTGGAAGCAGAATAAGTTTGAGTTGGTTTGTCAATTGCTTCTTTTATAGTTTGGGGTACATACACATGAGCCTCTTCTTCTACTAATCTCTGATTCTCAATCTGTTTCGTTAACACAACAGCACCTGCGAAAATTAGTCCCACCATAATTAATAGTGAATAATAAAAACTAAGAGTCGATTGAACAATCAGTCCGAAAAAGGCGATAAATAAGCCCCCGCCTAAAAATAGTAACTTTGTCTTGAAATCTATCTTTTTTACTAATAATAAAACTGTTGGAAACACGATAAGTGCCACCAAAATCAATATCAGATATTTCATCATGTTTCACCTCTTACGGATTATAGTTGACAAATGCATCAAAATCAAAGTCTCCAGTTTCCATATATTCCATTTGGTATTCCCCGTCAATATTAGCCATACTGACTGAGCATTGCTTTAAAAAATCTTCAAAATCATCCGTGTAAATAACTTGATTTGGACTTTCAGGTAATAATTTATCATGAGTCATCCTAGGATAATAAATCAATTTTCCGTTTCCATCGAAACTGAATGAATTGTCTTTGAAACTAGCTGAGTTAACCAGATCAATAGCATTTAAATTGATACACATCTTGGAATCTTGTCCAATGATCAAGTTATTTGATCCTGATTCTTTCCATTTTACGATACCAATTTTATTTTTATTTATATCTAAATCACCCATTACAACAATTGTTGTATCGGTTAAGTTCACTCCATTGTGCATTTGAATGGATCTTGTAATAATAGTATTTCCTGAGCTTTGATTCATATTATTTAAGTCGAAAAATCCGTCAATATATAAAATGGAGTCTTCGAGACTATTGGCATTACCTGCTTCCACTATTCCGCTTGGTGGTTTAATGTAAATTGGGATGTCCTGACCGTCAAAGTTACTGAAATTACAATTCGAAGAGTCTTTTCCGATTGCCTTGCAATAATCTACTACCTTGATGACTATTTCACTATCGGCAGGTATTGATGCCAAATATGCTTCCAAGTTAGTCCCAGTATATGTACAGGTACCAGTTGTACTTGGTGGTTCCGTACATGCTATGCCAGTGTCGTTTGGAGGTGCAAAAATATCGCTTACTGCTTCCTCAGAATAACTAATAATTGGAGTTTTGTTTACTGAAAGAAAATCAGGAGATCCAATATTCAATTCTGATCGTAATTTCCGAGTTAATTGTGAACTCATTAATCCTTCTACATATATATCTATAACAATATCATTATCTGCAGGAGTAATTTCAAATTCAATGTTTGATATTTTGTAGCTAAGATCTTTTTCATCATCCACAATCCGCTCTGTCAAATTGACTTTTGAAGCCAGGTTGGCTGCAATTAGATGATCCATAAATTTTCGAGGTTGAAGTTTTTTCAATTCATCTATTTCGCAGTCTAATAATTCAACAAATTGGGGAGGAGTAGTAAATAAAAAAGGTCTACAAACACTATAGAATTCATTTGATTTAGAAAAAGGTCTACCATCATAATATTCTGCCATCGAGATATTGAATCTAGTTTTAATTTCATCCAAAGCTATTTGAACTGTGGGAGTAAATTGTTTAGCTTCAAGGGCAACCAGGTTTTCTACATTCGTTGTATAGTATTGAATACCCATTTCTGCTGCAACAACTGTTTGATTAGAATTGTCCACTGTCTGCTCTTGACGGCTATGACTTAAGGATGATGAAATGAACATTGTCGAGAGAGCAAAAAAAAAGACGACTAAAAGCAGGGTAATTAATAGTGCATAACCATTATTATTTAAAAGAATCTTCTTCATTCTTTTCACCCTTTCAACTTAATAAGTTGTGTTTAATCTATATATTTGAGTTTGATATTTGTTAACTAGAGAACTATTAACGTCTTTGATTGTTAAGGTCATTGAATAATTTGTTTCTTGAGGGTTTATTTTTTCTGGTGTACCGGTTTGAAGATTCACTTCATAGTTAAATTGGCTTTGAGAAAATTCTATTTTTCTATTAAGTGCTGTGCATAGTGCATCATCGTATACATCTATGGTTATTGTTGTTACATTTTGAATGTCATAACATTTTTCTGTACGGTGAACATTCATTAAAGTCGAAACTATCAAGTTGGATTCTTGTTGCATCTTTGTTTTTGTAGTTTCGATTACGTTATATTTTACACCAATATTAAACGTTGTCATCGCTAAAGCCACTACCAATGAAACTAAAACCAACGAAGCCAGTACTTCCAATAAAGTCAATCCTTTTTCATTAAGGTTCAAGTAGAAACTTCCTCCTTTTGAACAATATATCCATATGTCTTGGAACGTTTTTGTCCATCTTTATAAATAGACATCGTTACCAAATGCAGACTAATTTGATCCAAATTTGCAGTTTCTTCATTGACCGAAACACTTTCTCTTGTAAGATTAATTAAAACTTCAAAATCATAGTCGTTCGAAGAAAAATTAAGTTGTTTATAGTTATTAAAATCTATTGTTACATTCTGAATGGTTACATTCTGATAAATCGAACCGGTATAAACAGCTTCAATGGTTGTGTCATCGTCTAATTTTATAGGAGATTGTTGCAGATGTTGCATTTCAAATCTAGCAAGGTTCATAGTATCAAGTTTTGCATCTGTCCGTTCATTAAATAGTGTCATTTGAGGAAACACGGTCATAATGCCGATAAAAACAATTCCTAAAAGTACAAGGGCAGCCAAAACTTCAATTAATGATAGACCATTTTGTCGAGAGTAAGGTGTACATATTTTCATTTTATAGTCCACTCCCCCCTTGTATCATATCATAGTTAGATTATCTACTAGTTTGTAAGAAATGTCGATGAATATTCTCAATAAATAGAAAAATAACCAGTTTTATAAGTACTTTTGTCATTTCACGTTAATTATCCTTACATTCAGCACCTATTCCTTAAGATTTGATGTTAAAAAAATATTCATTATATAAATCTATTAATATCCAATATACCCCACATTTACTTACTACCTCTATGGTGAATTTCACTTGTCCTATTCATGTGCACAAAAAAGCAGAGATTTTAAAGTCTCCGCTTTCCCCATTCACATATTCAAATACTTTTGTGATTTATTTCACATATTCTGCTACCCTGTTGCGTCCTTCACGTTTCGCTCCAATATAAAGCGCACGGTCTGCATTTCGAATGAGGGCCATTGCTTCGTCACAATCCTCTGGTGCAGTTGATATACCGATGCTCATTGTGATGTGAACTTGAGATAGTTGTGGGTTGTCTTCTAGTTCTGTGCGAATTTCAAAAGGTGTGGTTTCAATTTTCATACGTAACTGTTCTGCTAGTTCTAGTGATTGTTGTTTAGAGTAATTTGGTAGTATGACGACAAATTCTTCGCCCCCATATCTTGCTAGAACACCACAATCTTTTAGTTCTTTTTCTAGTAATCTTGCTACCCCATATAAAATATCGTTTCCACTTTGATGACCATATTGATCATTAATGGCTTTAAAATGATCGATATCCATCATTAGTACAGATAATTGTAGAAGTTCTCCGTTTAATAACTCATTCATTTTCAGTTCAAGGTTTTCTTCTAAGTAACGATAATTATATAGTTTGGTTAAGCCACAGCGTTCGCTTTTTGACAACGCTTCTTCAAGGTGACGTGCTTTTTCCAAAGATAAGGCAAAGTAAGAACAAAGTAGACTTAGGATTTGTAATTGGTGCATTTCATATGCGTGTTTTTGCATAGAACCAATAACTAAAATGCCTTCCATTATTTGATTTCGATGAATCGGCACACAAATGACGCTTTCCGTGTCCATAGGTAGAAAATCTGACCCTCTTTTACGCCATTCCGATTTCTTATCGAATAAAACAGCCTTATCTCTTTTATAAACATAGCCTGCAATGCTCATTAATAACTTTTCGTGAGAATAATTCAATTGAACGTCACTTGTTTTTTCCATTGCTTTCAAAACAGACATATTTCCATGTTTAACATTAATAATATAGGAATAATCGATGGGTAACATATTATTTAACTTAATTAAAAATAGTTCTAAAATCTCATTGTAACTTAGACGCTCTGCAAATTCATGACCGATTTCAGTTGCCTGATTCAAGTCATCATTTACACGTTCAGAATTGCTATATAAACGAACGACGAAAGTAATCATAAGGAAAGGAATACCCAAAAGGAGAAATGAAACCGGACCAATATATTCATTCAGTAAGTAAAGTGTTATACCGAACGGGAAGGTTACGATGAAACCAGCAAAATCCCATACACTGTCACGTCCGAAGAAGCCCCCAGTTTCTTGCTTCGTCAAGAAACGGTATGTGTACAAAATGACATGATTAGTAGTCATATTAATTAATTGATAAAAAGATCCAAACACTAAGATTTCTTTCAATTCAATAGAACCAATTTGATAGCCCATTAATAATACAGAAATACCACTAATGACAGACACCATAAAGAACATAAACGAGTTAAATAACACTCGATAGAAATCACTAAATGTGATTTTTAACCTTAGCGCTAACGGGATTATCGCAATTTGCATAATAATCAGCTCGATGAACAAACCATATTTCAAGAATATCGCTAAGTTAATCCACTGCACTAAAAAGAGTGTAGTTCCAGCTACTTTAAATGGAAAATAAGTTGTTAGTATGGCAAGGGCAGTATATCCCCATAAGATAGGCCAATTAATTTGAACAGGTGGTGCAAACTGATACATTAAATAAATGCCAAACGGAACTGTCAGCGCCCAAAGTGCCCAAATCAATCGTTGTGCTTTTTTCGAAATGTCCAAGAGTGCTCCTCCCAATATGGTTCCAATTATCTAGTACAAATATCATAAAGTCATCTAGTTCAAATATCATATTTACTAGTACAAAACTCATCGTATCAAAATTAGAAAGTTTTGTCATCTTTTATTTTTCAACCTTTTTTAAATATTCTAACGGCATTGAAACGCAATTCTGACAATAGATACAATGAACCAGTTACTATTGTCACGTGATTATTTGAAATTGTTTTTTGTAAAAATACGAGTGGGTCTTTAGTTGTACTGACAGTGTTAGATTCACTAATTTTCGACAATTCGTAAGAAGACATAGAGCGAGAATCATCGAAATCTATAAAAGTGAAATTTGAAGATATTTTTTCAAATATTCTTAAAATCTTTTCAGCTTCCTTTCCTTTTATCATTCCAATATAAAAATGGATAGGGGTATCTGGAAAAACTTCCTTCACTGTATTCACGAGTGCCTGTGCACTTGCTGGGTTGTGTGCTCCATCAAAATACAATGTATCTCTTATTTTTTCGAACCTTCCTGGAATAAATGCTTTACTCAGACCTGTACGAAGTAAATCTTCATTTACATTGATTTTTAGAGATTCCAAGGCATGAATAACTGAACGGATTGCTAATGCTGCATTGTTTAATTGATGTGGTCCCTGAAAGGGAATTGTCAAATTATCAATGATTACCCCTTCCGAATCTTTGTACTGCCCTTTAGAGAGTGAAAAAACTTCATTAATTTTCCAAAGTGGTGATTGTTGTTGCATTGATTCTTGGAAGAAAACCTTCTCAGATGATTCCTCTAGTGGACCGATGACAACTGGTATCGCTCTTTTAATAATGCCCGCTTTATGAGTAGCTATTTCTTCAAGTGTATTTCCTAAGAATTGTTGATGCTCTAACGCGATGCTTGGAATCACTGAGATAACCGGTGTAATGACATTCGTACTATCAAATCTACCTCCCATTCCCGTCTCTAGTAACACGATGTCTGGCTGAAATTGTTCAAAAGCAAGGAATGCGAGGACCGTTAATAGTTCGAAATCAGTAAGCATGCCACTAAGTCCCGCTTCTTTTACGCAACTAAATGCGTGATCTAGTTGTTGTTGTGAAATATAGTCTCCATTTAATTGAATTTGATCATGCACGTCCATAAAACATGGTGAATAAAAACAGGCTGTCTTCACCTTATGTGCTTGGAGCATGGCATTCATCATACTAATCGTTGATCCTTTACCGTTGGTCCCAGCCACATGAATAAATTTGAGTTTAAGATGTGGATTCCCTACTTTTTCTAACGCATTCGTTACAGCATCTAATCCTGGTTCTATCGTATTTTTACTTTCTATATTAAAACGTTCTTTGTATTCATTAAGCATAGGAATCATGGTTGTCTCTCCTTCAATAAAAGATAGAAGAACCCTACCTTTACTCAGGCAGGGTAGATTCTAAATTACATTCATTTTTGCTTTTTGTTTGAGATAGGGGCGAACGAGTGACATGAAATAAAGTGAACCCGTAATGACCACGACGTTAGATTCATCTGCTTTTGCAAGCGTCTGTTCAAGTGCATCTTGCCAGTTTAGGACTAGTTGTTTTTGAGTATGACTTGTTGCTTCAAATATGTCCTTGCCTGTTGCTGCATTTCTTACATTAATTTCTGTCACCGTAATACTCGATGCCACCTCGTCAAACAATTGAAGTACTGATTTAATATCTTTATCTTGAAGCGCCGTAAATACAACGTGAATTTTTTTTCTTGGATACCGTTGCTGTAAAGTTTGAAGAAGCACTTCTATTCCAGCTGGGTTATGTGCACCGTCAATAATGACATTAGGCAAAACCTCTTCGAATCGCGCTGACCACTTTGACTCCATTAAGCCTTGGTAAATATTCTCTTCTGTTATGGTGAATTGATAATACTTGTTAAGGAGTATCGCAGCTGTAACAGCAAGCGAGGCATTCTCAACTTGATGATGACCCATCATTTTTAATAATATATCCGTTAATTTTACATCATGGTTTAATTGATAAGAAAAACGTTGGCACTCAAATTCTTGTGTAATATTTTCGATTATGAAGTCTTTATATAATTGGTAAATTGGTGCCTCTTCGATACTTGCTTTGTCTTCAATTACATCTACCGCCTGTTTGTCTTTGACAGCACTGATTACTGGTACGCCTTGCTTAATAATTCCCGCTTTTTCGTGTGCAATCGCTTTGATGGTGTCCCCTAGAATTTGTGTATGTTCAAGGGAAATCGACGTAATAATCGACAGCAATGGTGTTAGTACATTCGTTGAGTCAAACTTCCCACCAATGCCCGTTTCAATCAAAGCAATGTCAACCTTCATTTCGTCATAATACATAAACGCTATGACTGTTAATATTTCAAAGAAGTTTGAACCGTCTCCCACTTGTCCTTCTTTTAACAGCGGATAAATTTTGTTCATATATTGGATAAACTTTTCGTCTGTGATCATTTCATTATTCATCATGATTCGTTCATTTACTATTTCTAGGTGCGGAGATGTGAAGCTTCCAACATGTAAACCATTAGCCATAAGTATTTCTTTAAGGGCGTTCACAGTAGAGCCTTTTCCGTTTGAGCCTGCAATGTGAACAGAACGGAATTTTTTATGTGGATTTCCAAGGACTTCTAAGATAGAAGTGATGCGACTTAGTCGACCATTTCTTTCTGTTTTCTGATCCATGGAATAGATGTATTCAATTACTTTATCAACTGTTGTAAACACGTTGGTCACTCCTCAAAATCTTATTCCTAATTCACTTCATTCTAACACGTTCATTTGTAGAAAAGATAAATATGAGTGATTTGAGTATACAATTAGGAGAAGGATAAAATTCTACATTATAGACTGGACTAAGTATTCCCTATACTACACGCTTGGGCGCTTTGTGGATGCCTCCCGCGTGAAGCCAGTCAGAAAACCACTGCCAGGCTACCACTTGGACAATAAATTACAGTTCATCCTCCATATATCACTAGCCTATATCAGTCACAGTTAAAAATTTCTCTCTAATTATAGAAGTGAGGGTTTATAAAAACTGAGAGCATAAGGAGTATACAAAATGGTAAAAACAGCAACAAAAACAAAGGTAGCTCTTTATGTAAGAAAGTCTAGAGAAGAAATAAATGGAGCAGAGGAAACTTTGCAAAATCAGAGGGAAACACTAATAAGAATGGCTCAGGAAAAAGGCTATTCCTATGGTTTATTTCAGGAGGTTGAGTCCTCTAAAAATTGGAATAGACCTCAGTTGGTTAAAATGCTTGAAGGAATACTTCAAGGTAGATACAGTAGAGTCCTTGTTTCTCATACTGATAGATTATCTAGAGATGAAGAAATCTTTATAGAAAACGACATCATTATAGCGACTCCTGACAGCACTATAGATCTTTCAGATGAAAATCAGGAGCTAATGTTTGGCTTTACCTCTGTTCTTTCAGCTTATGAATACAAAAGGATTAGACATAGATTGAATAAAGGAAAGTATGATGCTGTTGCAATTAAAAATAGATGGATAGGCTCAATAGCTCCAATAGGATATACATGGGATAAAACCAGTAAACAACTATTAGTTAATCCTGATGAGAAAAAGATAGTTAGAAAAATGGCTGACTTAGCTTTATCAGGCTACTCCTCAAGACAAATATATGACAAAATTAAAGAATTAGGCTACAGATCTTGGAGAGGGAATTACTGACAAAGATACAATTGTTTTTTGTTAATGTTGCTGAGATTATTTAGAATTAGCTGTGAAATGCTTTGTATGGATTATGATCATAGGTATTAAAACAGTATAGAATGGCTTAGATAGGTTAGTAGGAGGTATATGTCAGGCAGGGGTAGGGAGATATAGGCAGGCAGGTAGCTAACCTAAAATATATAACCTATTTTTTGCAGTTTGGGAGGCAATGGAATCAGATACTGTCCTGATTACTACTCCAATACCAAGCTAATTTAGGAAACCCTCTCTATAAAATGGGCAAAACCTTATAAAAATTTAGTTTCCTATTTTTTAAAACTGAGTAGTAAAAATAATTTATCCATTTTCAGATAATTAAAAAGGAGGCAAAGTAAAATCTCTCCTCCATGTATTTGATACTACAATTTATTGTAAAGCTCATAAATATTATATAAAATTTTCTTTATAATACATCCTTAGACAGTAACCTACCCACTCACCTAAATTTTTCAAAGGTATTTTATAAGGAAAACCACAACCATTTGTTGCATCTGTATCTAAAAGAGGAATACTACTTATTGTAGGTGTCTCAGTAACAAGTTTTTGACCTGCATGTAGATATTTTGACCTTTTATTATAATAATCTAAAAATTATTTAACTAGGTAAGAAGGTAAGTATCTAGAGGTAAGCTCCTTTACCCTTCTACTAATTTGAAACTTTGGCTGTCCACATGAATCACATTTATCCTCTGTAAAGCCAATTAATGTTACTACCTCTAATGCTGATAAATAGAGAGTTGTGGCTATCTCTGTTTTGTTTCCTCCATGCATTGAAACAAGTTTTCCATCAGGTCTAATATATATCTGTTTCTCTAAAGCTCTTGCACTATGATAATGACTACAAGCCTTTAGAAATAATTCTAACTCTGGACTCATTTCCTAATTACTAGCTATCTGTTCTATTAGCTGTTTGCCCTCTTTAGATATTACTAGGTAATCATCTACTAGGGATAAATCATCCATAAACTCACTATCATCTTGGTATATCTGTTTTTCAATTGTGACAGTCTCCTCATTAGGTCTAGTGTTTGGTCTCCTAAAAATAGCATTAGTTTCAACAGAAAAAAAATCCATAACTTGATTAACTTTTCTAGTAAAATAACCTGAGGCTTGGTTAACATCATATGCATTAATAATGCAGGAAAACTGACTATCCCCATCAACCATAGGAAGAATTACAAAGCTCTCACCAATATAAGACATGATAGGATAATATGCTTTTATTGTAGCTTGCATAAGGATGGCTTGATACTTACCAACACTCTCTTTTGTTACTTTAACAACCTTTTTTAGTCTGTTATATAGCTCTGTACCCTTTTGAATATCTTCTTTCCCATGATTCTGTAAAAAATAGATGTTGTTTATAGAGGCTTTCTCTTTATATGTAATACCAACCTCTAAAGCTGTTCCTTGATTGATATTCATAAAGCCAAAAGTAATTTTATTCTTTGAGCCATCTTTAATAGGAACGTATTGCCAACCACATGTCCCAAACTCCTTAGCCATTTCTGACCATAAGCATCTTAAAAATTCATTTGACTTTTTAACATCACTTATTCCTATATTTAATTCCATTCCATTGAGCCTCTCCATCTACATAATTAGTAATTAATAATACTATATGAATATCACCTAATACTCAGGATTGTATCAATAAAGTCAGTATCAATTAGATTAGATTAAATAAATTAATTCTCTGTAATGAATAGTCTCCTAATTCTGATGATATTGTATTAAGTGCTTCATCCCATAAAAGTAAAAAGGAGATAAGTGTTGATCTAGCCCCTCTTCACTCAGTCTCTTCCTTACTGCTATCTCTCCAATCTAAACTAGTCAATAATGGTATGTCAACACTAAATCAAA
>NZ_ALJG01000275.1 GCF_000286315.1 Paenisporosarcina sp. TG20
GTAACGGAAATCACAAGACTTTAAAAGAAGGCCGTCTTATTCTAAAGGTTATAGTGCAGTAGGTTTGTACTTTCTTCAAGGACGGGGCGACTTTCCCCGGTTTTCTTATTATGAAATTGGCTAAATTGTAAAAAAAACTAATTATTAAGGAATTAGAATAAATCTACTAGAACCATTATCTATAGACGATGTTTACTTCTAAGAATGAGGGGCAATTATGGAGATTCTTTATACACTATATTTTTTCTTATACGGACTTATTTTTGGTTCTTTCTTTAATGTCGTAGGATTGCGTTTACCCAAAGATGAATCCATCGTTTCTCCACCTTCGAGATGCACGATTTGTGATCGACGACTGACGATAAAAGATTTAGTGCCCGTGTTGTCATTCGTTTTCTTGAAAGGAAAATGTCGAGGGTGTGGCACTAAGATTCATTGGCTATATCCGGTGATGGAACTTGCAACTGGTCTATTATTCGCATTTGCGTACTGGCAACTCGGTTTTTCTTTGGAACTAGTTGTGGCGATCTTGTTTATTTCTATGCTCGTGATTATCACCGTTTCTGATCTAGCATATATGCTTATTCCCGATAAAGTTCTATTATTTTTCGGAGTCCTCCTTATTATTGCCCGCTTCCTTTCTCCACTGGATCCTTGGTGGGATAGTGTAATAGGTGCTGCGGGTGGATTTGGTCTGTTGTTATTAATTGCGATTGTGTCGAAAGGTGGCATGGGGGGCGGAGACATCAAATTATTCGCTGTGATTGGACTAGTGCTTGGGTTGATACCTACATTACTAACACTATTTATAGCGGCGTTTATTGGGTCTATCGTGGGTGTCATACATTTACGTCGTTCAAAACAAGGACGTAAAACGCCGGTGCCTTTTGGTCCATCGATCGCACTGGCGGCTATCATCGTTTATTTTTATGGATCACAAATGCTCGATTGGTATAAGAATTTGTTATTTTAACACGAAAACTTTTTTGAACAAGACGACACCGGTCTTGTTCTTTTTTATTGCTCACATGTTAGCGTTAAAAGAAAAACGGGGTGATGTTATGCGTTTTTCGAAATCATTTTCAAAGTTTTCCTATACACTCGCAATTTTACATGGTTTTTTCATCGGAGCCATTTCGATTGGCCTATTTGCAATTTTAATTCAATGGCAAGACATCACTGGTCCAGAAACACCGGCAACACCGACCACTGAAGCACCTCAAGCTGAGGATGGGAAAGAGACACCTGATAAAGTGACAGTCGATGCTCCAAAAGTAACAGAAACAACACCAACGTCATTTTATGCTAAACAACACGGGGTGTTCACTACTGCAACTGGTGCTACCACTTTTATGCAAACGAGCGCCTCTTTAAAATCATCAGCAATTATAATTGCAGATGAGCAATATTATGTGTGGTCGGCAGCAAGTAGTGTTGAAAGTGAAGTGAAAACTACTGGAACCATCGAATCATTTGTTAAACCATTTCGCATCAATACAGCCGCTTGTACAGAACCAGCGATGCAAAAACTGCCTATTTTCCTTGCCTATCCAGAACCTGCAAAATTTAATTTTGAGAGTACAGGAAATCAACAATCAATTCCTAAGGATTGGTTAACCAATATTGCTGCTATATCAACACTTTCGGAAGATTCTAACGTGATCCGTGTACAACTTTTATCGCATTATTTAATACAAAATGATTGTATCAAAATTGAATTTTAACTATAGCTAATTGGTCAAAATGGAATTATTGCCCTTTGTACACATTTTCCAACTTTGCTATCTTTCGGTATGATGGCAAAAAGGAGATGATTTCATTGAAATTTAAAACAAGCAAACCGCTAATTTTAGCATCGGCTTCACCAAGAAGAAAAGAATTACTCACTTTATTAGGTGTGCCGTTTGAGGTGGAAACGATGGAGGTAGATGAACTTTCAATCGGTGGTTCTTCACCTGCCGAATTAGTTTGTAACATCGCGATAGAGAAAGGACTTTATGTCGCAGAACGAAATCAACATGCAATCGTCATCAGTGCCGATACAATGGTGTTTCTTGATGATGAACCCTTGGGCAAGCCTAAAGATAGCGAAATGGCATTAGACCACTTACGTAGGCTATCAGGTCGAACTCATACCGTTATAACAGCTGTAGCGATCTTTTTCGATGGTATTTGTAGTATGTTCTTCGAGAAAACAAAAGTTACTTTCTATTCACTATCCGAACAATGGATTCATGATTATGTCGCAACTGGGGATTGTTTTGATAAAGCAGGTGCTTATGGCATTCAAACTCAAGGCTCACTGATGGTGGAACACATAAATGGAGATTATAACAGCGTTGTCGGTTTGCCGGTTGCAGCACTCTATCGAGAAATGAAAAACTTGCAGTTAATCGAGTTAGTAAAACAAGGTGCACGATATGATAACTGATATTAAACCAACACTTATGATTCGTGAATTGCCCGCTTCAGAGCGCCCACGTGAGCGTTTAATGAACCAAGGTGCGGCAGCCTTGTCCAATCAAGAGTTAATTGCAATTCTTCTACGGACAGGCACGAAACAAGAATCAGTGTTGCATTTAGCAAACCGCGTATTAATATTTTTTGAACAACTACATGAATTGAAAAATGCCACAATAGAGGAAATTATGTCTGTTAAAGGAATAGGTGAAGCGAAAGCTATTCAATTACTGGCGGCAGTTGAACTCGGCAGGAGATTAGCTCAACAACAAACGGATGGTAAATTTACTGTACGTTCACCAAAAGATGCAGCAACATTTTTAATGACTGACATGACGTCATTAAAACAAGAAAACTTTGTCGTGCTTTTTATGAATGTGAAAAATCAAGTGTTACATAAACAAACAATTTTTATTGGTAGTTTAAACGCAAGTATTGTTCATCCTAGAGAAATATTTAGAGAAGCGGTAAAAAGGTCGGCAGCCTCAATTATTTGTGCTCATAACCATCCGTCTGGAAACCCTTCTCCATCACCAGAAGACATAGAAGTAACTAAGAGATTACAAGAGGCAGGACAGATTATGGGCATCGAATTACTTGATCATGTGATTATCGGAGATCATCAATTTATTAGCCTAAAAGAAAAGGGGTACATGTAGCACTGTGATTTTCTCTTTTTATCCGTTATAATCAAAGTTATGGTTTAGATTAAGCTAAGTTAAATTGGCTGAGGATAGAAAGGAAGAATGTTACGTGTTTGGATTTGGAGCGAAAGATGTTGGAATTGACCTAGGAACAGCAAATACATTGGTATTTATTAAAGGAAAAGGGATCGTTTTACGCGAACCTTCAGTAGTAGCTAAAAATACAATAAATGGTGATATCGTCGCAGTAGGAAATGATGCTAGAAATATGATTGGTCGTACACCTGGATCAATTGTTGCCATTCGTCCTATGAAAGATGGAGTTATTGCAGATTTTGATATAACGACAGCTATGATTGAATATTATTTAAAAGAAGCTTTGAAAACATCAGGTGGAAGATGGAAAAAACCTAACGTCATGATTTGTGTGCCTTACGGAATTACTTCTGTGGAGAGACGCGCTGTTATTGATGCAGCTCGACAAGCTGGAGCTCGTGATGCTGTCACAATTGAAGAACCATTTGCAGCCGCAATCGGTTCTAACTTGCCAGTTTGGGAACCTACTGGAAGTATGGTCGTTGATATAGGTGGCGGTACAACTGAAGTTGCGGTAATCTCTCTTGGAGGTATCGTTACAAGTGAGTCTGTCCGTGTAGCAGGTGATGCGATGGATCATGCTATTACAAGTTACATTCGTAAAATTTACAACTTAACCATTGGTGAGCGTACGGCAGAAGCTATAAAAATAGAAATTGGTTCTGCAAAAGTTACTGATGATGTTGAAAAAATGGAAATCCGTGGTCGCGACTTAGTAACGGGATTACCAAAAACTCTTGAAATCACATCAAAAGAAATTGCAGAGGCACTTCGTGAGTCTGTTGCCGCAATTATCGATGGCGTGAAAAAAACTTTAGAGCAAACACCCCCGGAACTATCTGCTGATGTAATGGAACGTGGAATTGTTTTAACAGGCGGTGGGGCACTTTTAAGAAATTTAGACAAAGTTATTAGTGATGAGACAAACATGCCGGTATTCGTTGCAGAGAACCCATTAGATTGTGTCGCAATTGGAACAGGTATGGCTCTTGATCATATGAACATGATTCGTCAAAACTCTAAACAATAAGGAGGATCGTTCCAATGCCGCAATTTTTTTCGAATAAGCGATTAATTTTGCTGCTTGTTGGGGTTATTTTTCTTGTGGCATTGATTAGCTTCTCTTTAAGAGATCGTGATAATGTGTCTTTACCTGAACAAATTATTAAAGATGTCGTTGGTTTCGGACAATCAATTTTCTCGAAACCAACGCACTACATAACAGGTGTCTTCGATAATGTCGATTCTTTGTTAAATACGTACGAAGAAAACAAACGACTAAAAGGACGTTTAGAAGAATTTGCGAAATTGCAAGCTGACGTCCACGATCTATCATCCGAGAATACTAGATTACGCGAAATAGTCGGTAAAGAAGATGATCTTCGAAATTATGAACCAATTCAAGCAACTGTAATCGCTAGAAATCCTGATCAATGGGAAAAAAAGTTGATACTCGATAAAGGACAAGTCCATGGGATTGAAAAAAACATGGCAATCATTACTGCACAAGGTTTAATCGGTAAAGTAATACTAACTACTCCGTTTACGTCGACTATCGAACTTTTATCATCTCAAAACCCGAACTATCGTGTATCTGCAATGGTTATGGGTGAAAAAGAAATATTTGGACTAATTGAAGGATATGATGATGAACGAAAAGAACTTATTCTAAAACGAATAGATTCCAATATTGAAATCGAAGTTGGTCAGAAAATCGAAACATCAGGACTTGGTGGGGTTTTTCCGAAAGGTTTATTAATTGGTGAAATTACTGAAGTCTCAACAGATGATTTTGGATTAACGAAAATGGCTTACATTAAACCGGCTGCCGATTTCACACTACTAGATCATGTGATGATCACGAAGCGAGCAATGACAACGGTTGGTGGGTCTGAGGAAGATAGTACTGCGACCGATGACGCTCAAGGTGACGAGGATGGGTCATGATGTTACGTCTTATAGTGCCAGCCATTGCTGTCGTATTGTTCTATCTTGAACCCGTTTTTGGATTGTTTTCTCCCCTCGACATTGGTGGGGAGTATCGTTATTTAATCCCTCGATTTCTCATCATGTATTTAATTTTCATTTCAATTTATTATAATCGTAATCGTGCAATGGCCTATGGGTTACTTTTTGGGGTCTTGTATGATGTGTTTTTCCTTGATATTATTGGATTATACTCTTTTTTATATCCATTAATATGTTTAATTGCTAGTTTTATTGTAAAGTATATTCATCAGCATTTAATAATAACTACAGTTATATCACTAGTTTTAGTTACTGGTCTTGAATTTGTTTTATACCAATTCTTCTTATTTATTGGTTTAACGGACATTTCTCTACAAGTATTTATTAGTGAACGTTTAATTCCAACAATGCTTGCTAACTCAATATTCTTAGTGGTGCTCGGCTGGGCATTTAAATACGTAATCAATGCGCGCTTGCTGCAAAGATTAAATCAGCCAAATTGATTTTACGCGTGAGGTGACGCATTTGTCGAAAAAACAACTAGTCTACATAAAAGGGACAAAAGACGGTTTGGTCCTTCAGCTGGATGATCAATGCGCATATGCCGAACTAGTGGAAGAACTAAAGCGAAAAGTATCGGAAGAAGGCATTGATGGACAAGCAGAGGTTGTATTACAGCTTGGAAATCGCTATTGTACTGAAGAACAAGTCAAAGAACTTATTGCAAGCGTGCACACAACACCGCATTTACGTGTTTCAAGAGTGCAAAGCGACGTGATATCGGTTGAAGAGAGTAATCTACGTGTTTTGGAACGCCAATCGGAAACATTTATTGGCATCGTACGTTCTGGACAAGTGGTTCGCGCACAAGGCGATTTAGTAGTTGTCGGAGATGTTAACCCAAACGGTAAGATTATTGCAGGAGGAAGTATTTTTGTTCTCGGTCGCTTAAAGGGAATTGCCCATGCAGGAGCGAATGGTAATAAAGAAGCTGTCATCGGTGCATCTTGGTTAGAAGCTACACATCTAATGATTAATGAAACACTGGAAATAATGACAGACGAATTAACTGTATTATCTGAACAACCGGAAATGGAATGCGCATACTTGCACACAAATGGCTTTATCGCCATCGATCGTTTACAAGAACTGCGTTTGTTGAGACCGTATTTATCTACATTTAAAGGAGGAAGCTAATGTGGGAGAAGCTATTGTAATTACTTCAGGTAAGGGAGGCGTTGGCAAAACTACGACAACTGCTAACCTTGGGACTGCATTGGCACTTCAGGGCAAAAAAGTGTGCTTAGTAGATACCGATATTGGATTGCGTAACCTAGACGTGGTACTAGGTTTAGAAAATCGGATTATTTATGATTTGGTTGACGTAATTGAAGGTCGTTGTAAAGTACACCAAGCTTTAGTGAAAGATAAGCGTTTCGATGATAAATTATTCCTATTGCCAGCATCACAAACGACAGATAAAAACGCCATTAACCCTGAACAAATGAAAATACTTATAAGTGAATTAAAACGTGATTACGATTATGTCATCATTGACTGTCCAGCAGGCATTGAACAAGGATACAAAAACGCTGTAGCTGGAGCAGATCGCGCGATTGTCGTTACGACACCTGAGATTTCAGCGGTTCGTGATGCGGATCGAATTATTGGTTTACTGGAGAAGGAAGATATTGCTCCACCCAAATTGATAATTAACCGCATTCGTCAACATCTTATGAAATCTGGTAATGCTCTAGATGTTAATGAGATTACTAGCCACTTATCAATTGATTTACTAGGGATCATTATGGATGATGAAAGTGTCATTACATCTTCTAATAATGGAGAACCCATTGTTATGGATCCAACAAACCGTGCAGCATTAGGATATCGCAACATTGCCCGACGTATTTTAGGAGAGTCTGTTCCTTTAATGTCTATGGACGAAGGAAACAAAAGCATATTCTCAAAAATTAAATTAATTTTCGCTAAATAAATTAGCTAAATCCCCCACTCTGAGATTGAGTGGGGGATTTTTTTAGGAGTGATAAGATTGAATGTTTTGAAGACTCATGATTTGGATGTGTTGCGAATTAGTGTATTAAATTCTCGTATTGCAACAAATTTGAAAACTATGCGTAGTTATCGAAATGTCAAAGCTGGATTTTCAGGTGAAGGAAAAGTAACGAAATATCTAAAAGAAGCTCTTCTAACACCGAAGATTACAATTTATCGTAATATCATATTGGACAATACACAAATTGATGTCATTGTTGTAACGCCTAAGTTGATTTGTATATTGGAAGTGAAAAATATGGTGGGAGAATTTTATTTTGATGCAAGAACGAAGCAGTTCTTTCGAATAATAGATGGCAATAAAGAAGGTATGAAAAATCCGGAACTTCAATTACAACGCGCTGTGAAAACTTTACAGACTAAACTTCATCGTAAAGAAATAGATATGCCAGTTTGTGGTTTGATTATTTTAGCGAGTCGCGCTGGGATTGTAATTGAATATCCGACACTTTTTCAAGCCATACCTATTGATGCGATGTGCGATGCACTAGAACAACTAGAATCGAGTAGTCATAAATTACTGACGAATAAGGATTTGAAAAAAGTAGATCATATATTCAAAAGAGAAGTTTTTGAAGTCCACGATGAAGAGTTACTAGATCGATTGGGAATAGAACGAACAGAGGTAATTCCTGGTGTAAGGTGTATAGCTTGTTCAAGTGTTGGAATGAAACGCATTTACTCGACATGGGTGTGCGGGAACTGTGGCTGCAAGGACAAAGAAGCACATATGGCTACTTTGCAAGAGTATCAACTGTTGTTCGGAAGAGAAATTAAGAGTCAAGGTGTGAAGTGGTGGTTAGGGATTGATGATAAATATTTAGTGAAACGCATCCTTATCCAAGTAACTGAAGAAAGTTTTGGGAATACTCGTAATAGACATTACAAGTTAAAATTTGAACCATGGTTACTGGATCAGTTTTTAGCATCGGAAATGAAGAAATATTAGGAGATAATTGGTTAGTTGCCCCAATCAGAGGGAAAGTTGCCCCAATAGGATCAAAAGTTGCCTCAATCGAAACGATAGTTGCCCTAATAACCATAAAAGTTGCCCCAATCCAAATAAAAAAGATTTTTATATTTACAATAAGTGGGGAATTTGCCGTATTTGGATTGGAAATCCCTTAATGTATGGTAAAGGACTTCAATCGGAACTAAATTAGTGATATTTTCAAGATCATTTTTTAAGGAATTAAAGGAATCCAAAGAAAATTGAGGATAAAATCACGTATAAAGTTATCCTTGACTCATTTTCTAAAGATAGTTCTGGAAAACTATTAATTTACAATTAATTTCAGATTAGAATGATATGTTTCAGTAATAATTAAACTTAGAGGATTGGTTCAATTCGCAATCTCACACGGAAATTAGATTAAACACAGAAAACACATGATTACTATAATTGAAAAGTCAAAGTACAAAACTTAATTAGACAGCCCTACGCATTCGCGAAGGGCTGCGTTTTTTGTGAAAGAAATTGTGTGGGAATTAGGAGGGAATTGGTTAGTTGCAACGAAATCGAGAAAGTTGCAACGAAATCCCGAAAGTTGCAACCAAATCGAAATAGTTGCAACCAATCCACAAAAGTTGCAACGAAATACCATTCAGTCCGCAATCTCACAATGAAGATTTGATTAAACAGAGAAAACACATGATTACTATAATTAAAAAGTCAAAGTACAAAACTTTATTAGGCTGCCCCACGCATACACGAAGAGCTGCGTTTTTTATGAAAGAGATCGTGTGGGAATTAGGAGAAAATTGGTTAGTTGCAACGAAATATCAAAAGTTGCAACCAAATCCCGAAAGTTGCAACCAAATATGAAAAGTTGCAACGAAATCCCGAAAGTTGCAACGAAATACTATTTAGTCCTCAATCTCACGATGAAGATTAGATTAAACACAGAAAACACATGATTACTATGATAAAAAGTCAAAGTACAAACCATAATTAGGCAGCCATACGCATACGCGAAGGGCTGCGTTTTTTGTGAAAAAAATCGTGTGGGGAATTAGGAGGAAATTGGTTAGTTGCAACGAAATCGAGAAAGTTGCAACGAAATATCAAAAGTTGCAACCAAATCCCGAAAGTTGCAACCAAATTGAAATAGTTGCAACCAATTCATTGAAAGTTGCAACGAAATACTGTTCAGTCCGCAATCTCACAATGAAGATTAGATTAAACACAGAAAACACATGATTACTATGATTGAAAAGTCAAAGTACAAACCATAATTAGTCAGCCCTACGCATACGCGAAGGGCTGCGTTTTTTGTGAAAGAAATCGTGTGGGGAATTAGGAGGAAATTGGTTAGTTGCAACGAAATCGAGAAAGTTGCAACGAAATACCATTCAGCCTTCAATCAAAAGATAAATCAGCAATCAAAATTTCCAAAGTTTTATTAATAGTAGATAGTAGTTAACAATTCCCAAAGAATATGTAAAAAATCATCAAAATTGATGACATTATGTTTTAATTTTGATAGAATCCTTTAAATCTCTGCAACGAAAATCAAAAACATTTTTTTGAATCTATGAATTCGTCTTTTGTACCTGTAATCACCTCATTCAGAGTTGCATATACTACCCGAAAAGGGGGCTTCGTTATGCAATCTGCACAAAGATGGATTATAGCATTTATAACAACTGTTGGTATCATTGCGCTTATTCAAATTCAAGAACAAGATAATCAAACTTCACAACTTCGTACACTGTTCAATCAAGGAAAAGACGTTCAAATGGTTCGAGAATATGTTCTAGCCCAAATCCCGAAAAACTGGCAGCCTAAGTTAGTTACAGTTTCAACTAAGCCAACCGAAGATCCTATGATTCCAACATTGGCGACGTATGAGTCAATGCAACCATATGAAAAAGGCGTGATTGTTTCATACAATTCACCAATTCAAGTATTGGCCCGTGAAGACGGTATTATTCTGTTCACAGGACACACACGTTACACAGGAAAAACAATGACTGTTCTTTATGATAGCGGGGACGTGGTAACTTATGGTTTTGTGGAAAACTTTTCAAATCTACCGTATACAGCAATTGCTGCTAACGACTTGATTGCAGAAATGAAGGCAGGTTCGATGTATGTGAAAGTGGAGAGTGATGGTAAAAATCTAGAACCTTCAGCGGTTACAGAGTGGATGATGAATGTATCTCAATAAAATTCGCTTGCACCCAATCTTGTTACCCATTATTATTTATCTTATTGTCACATCTCAATTTGCTTATTACAGCATAATTTTTAGTTCATTACTAATTCACGAACTTGGACATATTGTGGCCGCTAAATGGACAGGCCTAAAGTTGGAGAGTTGCACGATCCTTCCATATGGTGGAGAAATTAAGATTAAAAGACTTCATCATGCTCCGGCACACCACCAGTGGCTAATTGCAATTGCTGGACCTTTGTCAACGGCAATCCTATATTTAGTGGCACAGCTTTTTGAATTCCCAGGACAAGACTTTTTCAATACGGTTCAGTTGACGATACTTGCGTTAAATTTACTGCCTATTTTGCCTCTAGACGGTGGACAAGCGTTAAAAGCTATCATTGGTAAACGCCATCAAGATACATATTTAGCGCTTTCTATTTGTGTTTCAACTCTGCTTATTTTAGTTAGCCATGATCAACTTCATCTCTCATTCATTTTTGCATTTATTACCTTTCAAAATATTCGTACTTGGCAATATAGAAAATATGAAGAAGTGTTTAATAAAGTTTTGACTAAGCAGTTGACTCTTCCATAGAATAATGGTAGAATTTTAATGTTATTGTTTGTAGCACCCGTGCTACTACAACCGCTCTGAAGGGGTATAAGAATCTGAAAAGATCACCTCATTTTAAGGCGAGTCTGAGTCTAAGAGGAGGTGCAGTAAAATGTACGCAATTATTGAAACTGGTGGAAAACAAATTAAAGTTGAAAAAGGTCAAGAAGTATACATCGAATTATTGGATGTTAATGCTGAAGACGTTTTTACATTCGATAAAGTTTTATTCGTAGGTGGAGACGATGTGAAAATTGGCGTTCCTTTCGTAGAAGGTGCAACAGTTAAAGCAACAGTCGTGAAAAACGGCCGAGCTAAAAAAATCACAGTTTTCAAATACAAAGCGAAAAAGAACTATCGTCGTAAACAAGGTCATCGTCAGCCTTACACAAAACTTGTTATTGATTCAATCAACGTGTAAAAATGATTAAAATAAAAGTTGATAAAGATCAATCAGATAACATTCGTTCTTTTGAAATGAAGGGCCATGCAGAATTTGCTGAGTATGGAAAAGATTTAGTATGCGCAGCCGCAACTGCTGTATCTTTTGGATCAGTTAATGCGATTGTCAAACTTACTAAAGTTATTCCTGAGGTAAAGCAAGGACAAGACGGTGGTTTTCTCAAAGTCTCGTTCCCTGATAATCTTGATCAACAAACGAATGAGCAAGTACAATTAATTGTACAAGCTATGATTGTCTCTTTACAAACAATTGAACAAGATTATCAACAACACATAAAAATATCCTTTAACAGGTAGGAGGTGGGACAAATGATGTTAAGATTAGATCTTCAGTTTTTCGCATCGAAAAAAGGTGTAGGTTCAACTCGTAACGGACGTGACTCACAATCAAAACGCCTTGGCGCTAAACGTGCTGATGGTCAATTCGTTTCAGGTGGTTCAATTTTATTCCGTCAACGCGGAACTAAAATTCATCCAGGTGAAAACGTAGGCCGCGGTGGAGATGACACACTATTTTCTAAAGTTGACGGAGTAGTACGCTTTGAGCGTTACGGCCGCGATAAGAAAAAAGTTAGTGTATATCCTGTAGCTCAAGAAGCTTAATTCAAACCAGCCAAAGGACTGCATAGCTGCAGTCCTTTTTCTTTTTCCCTAAAAACAAAATTTACCATTAATATTGGCTAGAAAGCGCTCATGACTTCATTTATAAGGTCAGAAAAGTTAAATTAGTCGGCATTTCATCTTATTAGAACTATAACTAAGGCTAAAGTGAATTTTTCGTTATTTAATGTGTCAGGCTAAAGACATTCCTTATTTACGACAAAATTGCTCTAATCTTGGTATACTTAGGAAATGAGATTAGCATAATGGAGAGTGTGACATATGAATACCAAACCTTTGTCGGTAAATGATGCACTACGATTTGCCAGACATGATTTCTTGAATCAGTTACAGCTTGTAAAAATGAATATTGATCTTGGTCAACTGGAAGATGCAAAAACGGTAATTGATCGCTACACCACAGAAGTTAAAGCATTTTATGAGTTAACAAAGTTAAACATCCCATATACTTCTGAGTGGTTACAAACGGCTAATTGGCGGTTTTTAGGATTTCAAGTGAACATAACTAGTCAAATTGAATCCACATGTAACCCATTATTAGATCACCCTATTTATCAGTTGCTTGAACAAACAACCAAACTTTTACATGAAAAATTAAATCCATATTCAGAACAGCAATTGCACGTTCATATTGTATGTAACCCGACCGAATTTAGAATAACGGTGGAAGCAAACGGTGAATGGGAACCGATACAGCAAGAAATTATCTACGAACAATCACTAATTACACTGACCTATGAATATAAAACGACCAAGAAATGGCGTTTTCATATAGAAGAAAGCAAGGAGGAATAGTCTATGTTTGTCGATCACGTAAAGATATCCATTAAAGGTGGAGATGGCGGAGATGGTATGGTCGCTTTTCGCCGTGAAAAGTATGTGCCAAATGGCGGACCTGCAGGTGGAGATGGTGGACGCGGAGGAAAAGTAATTTTTGAAGTTGAAGAAGGATTACGTACTTTAATGGATTTCCGCTATAAGAAATTTTTCAAAGCAAATCGTGGAGATCACGGTCAAAGTAAAAATATGCACGGACGTGGTGCGGATGACTTAATTATAAAAGTTCCACCAGGTACAGTGGTTATGGCTCATGAAGGTGGACCTGTTTTAGCTGACTTAGTTGAACACGGTCAACAAGCTGTTATTGCTAAAGGCGGTCGTGGAGGACGTGGGAATTCACGTTTCGCAACTCCTCAAAATCCAGCACCTGAGCTTTCTGAAAAAGGTGAACCAGGTCAAGAAATTGAAGTTACATTAGAATTAAAAGTGTTAGCTGATTGTGGACTAGTTGGATTTCCAAGTGTAGGAAAATCTACAATCTTATCTGTTGTGTCTGCAGCTAAACCGAAAATTGCAGCATATCATTTCACAACAATTGTTCCAAACCTTGGAATGGTTGAAACGACTGATGGCCGTAGTTTTGCCATGGCAGATTTACCTGGTCTTATCGAAGGAGCTAGTCAAGGAGTAGGTCTAGGTCACCAGTTCTTACGTCATATTGAACGAACACGTGTAATTGTGCATGTTATCGATATGTCTGGAATTGAAGGTCGGGTTCCCTATGAAGATTATGTGACAATTAATGAAGAGCTAAGTCAATATAATTTGCGTTTATCAGAACGTCCACAATTAGTTGTTGCTAACAAAATGGACATGCCTGATTCTGAAGAGAACTTAGCTGAATTCCGTAAGCAATTACCAGAAGATGTTAAAGTATTTCCGATTTCAGCACTTTCTCGTAAAGGCTTAAACGAACTGCTATTTGCAATTGCAGATTTACTAGAAGTCACTGAAGATTTCTTATTGCATGAAGTAAGTGAGGAAGAATCGGACAAAACTGTGCTATACAAACATCAACCTGAAGATATCTTCATGATTACTCGTCATGATGATGGAGCATTTGTATTAAGTGGTTCATCGATTGAACGCTTGTTTAAAATGACTGATTTCTCTCGTGAAGATACAATTCGTCGTTTCGCTCGTCAACTTCGTGGAATGGGTGTTGACGAAGCACTGCGCGAAAAGGGTGCGGAAAATGGAGATGTTGTAAGACTTCTTGAATTCGAATTTGAATTCATCGATTAGAAAGTGGTGACGACGATATGAAAGACGTGTCTAACCAACGATATTTTTTAGTACGTGAAGATGTTTTGACAGAAGCAATGCAAAAAACACTCGATGCTAAGCAGTTGTTGCACAGTGGAGAAGTCGCGTCAATTTGGGATGCTGTAAAAAAGGTAGACTTATCCCGAAGTGCTTTTTATAAATATCGAGATGCTGTCTTTCCATTCCACTCAATTGTTCGTGAACGTATTCTTACTGTCTTTTTGCAACTAGAAGATCGCAATGGAACCCTTGCCACTCTGTTAAATACGGTGGCACAGGCCCAGTGTAACGTATTAACCATTCATCAAACAATTCCCATTCAAGGTCGTGCAAACGTGACACTATCACTCGATGTAACGGCTATGAATGTGCAATTGGATGATTTTATTCAACAACTAAAACGTTTAGATTTTGTAGAGTCGGCAGAAATTATTAGTTCTGGCGCATCATAAGGGGAGTCTCAAATGGATAAAAAAACTTGGGAGTCACGCGTTGCTTACTTAGGACCAGAAGCATCTTTCACACATCTAGCTGCTGAAGAAGTATTTCCAGGCGAGTGGCTAATGCCTTTTACAACGATTCCAGAATGTATTGAGGCTGTGGCAAATGATGAAGTAGAATTTGCTGTTGTGCCACTTGAAAATGCTTTGGAAGGATCTGTACCTTTAACACTTGATTATTTGTTTCATGATGTAGATTTGTATGTGTCAGCAGAGATTTTATCTCCAATCCAGCAACATTTTATGGTCCATCCAGACCAAGTACATAACTGGGGAAATGTTGAATCAGTGTTCTCGCACCCTCATGCACTGGCTCAGTGTCATAAATATTTGTATTATCGTTTTCGTGGAAAGCCTCTTGAGCAGACTTCATCGACTGCAGCTGCAGCGAAATTTGTTTCTGAACAACCAGACCATACATATGCTGCTATAGGTAATGAGTTTGCTGCTAAGAAATACGGATTAACAATTGTTGATCACAATATTCATGATTTTCATTTCAATCATACAAGATTTTTTGTTCTTCAAAAATCTAAAATTAAGCTAGATAAAACAGGTCATGACGAAACGGCAAAGACTACACTAATGATTCAGTTACCAGTAGATGATCGTTCTGGTGCCCTTCACCAAGTGTTATCTGTATTTGCATGGCGCCAATTAAACTTAAGCAAAATTGAGTCAAGACCCTTAAAAACTGGCCTTGGTCATTACTTCTTTATCATGGATGTTCTAGAAGATGAACAAACACCTATGATGCAAGGTGCTCAAGAAGAACTCCGTGCTTTAGGTTGTACAGTGAAATCTCTAGGTACGTATTTTACATACAAAAAGGAATGAATGCAGACACTGCATTCATTCCTTTTTTAAAAAAAATTTCTTTTTTAAAGTTTAATTGATTTTTACTATGAAAATGCACTTCCATATAATTGGAAGTGCATTTATTGTTTTTAATGGCTTCTTCAACTAATGCAACCCGTTAGCACCACAACAGTAACAGCAGTTTGTTCAGCTAAAGCTATCCATATAGATAAAGAAATATTCTATAATTTCAAGCTTGTTTATGATGTTTTTAATGTTTGTGCAGACTTATCGAGATAGACGTCTAAAAACGTACCATTACTAATTTTTATAACTACAGCATTAGTAATAATAGCAACATCACCCAACCGTTTTTTTTAGGAGTAGGTTCTGTAAGATACCGCTGATTTGCGCTCCAGGCGG
>NZ_ALJG01000276.1 GCF_000286315.1 Paenisporosarcina sp. TG20
TCATTCTCCTTTAAAAAATTAACAGTGATAACAATATATTTTTAAAAATAAATATAAAAATTCGTTCTATCTTGTAAAAAGAAAGTACCCAAACCTATATAGAATGATTTTTTATGTACAACCCAAATATTACTAACCAAGAATATATCACTGAACAAAATTCACTTCGACTGAGAAGAAACTTGCGTTTTTAAATAAGGAAATCTCCACTTCATATTAATTGAATTAACGAGAGTAACAACAAAGAAATACCGTTTTATCATGTTAGTCTCCATATTCTAAAAACACCATGAACACTGAGTTCTTGATACATCAATTTTATATAATTTTGTATGTTGTAAGAAAAACCAGGAAAAAAGTACGCCCGTTCCTTTAAGAGAGCACAAATGATTTTATGAATAGTTGAAAAGGCTATAACAAACTGTATCGACTTTTGTTTCCGGGTTGTTTTGGACGGCAATCGTATTGTACCATCACATCAAATAAAGGGATGAGCGAAGTTTCACTTCACTCATCCCTTTATTACACTCCATCTTGTAGCAGCTTACGACCGAAGAAACTATTTCGGCCTTTTCTTCATTTTTTAAGTCGGTAGCATGCATCATTTATTTACATTCTTATGTTTTAAAATAGCATTCTACACTTTCCTTAATTAGTTACGTTTTTGACGGTTACGTAAGAATGTCGGAATGTCTAATGTGTCTTCTTGATGTGAAGGTTGTTGCTCTCTTCTTGGTGCTGGTGTTTCTTGTTGTTGATAAGTTGTTGTTTCTTCGCGTCTTGTTTCACGAGTAGGTGCTTGTTGAGAAGTAGCTTGTTGATTGCGACTTGCACCAAGGCCACCACTACGAGTTGGGCGCATAGGAATTTGTGCTTCATTAAAACCAGTAGCAATAACTGTCACAATGATTTCATCTTTCAAATTATCGTTGATAACAGAACCAAAAATCATGTTAACATCTTCATCTGATGCAGATGCAACTATGTCAGCAGCTTCTTGGACTTCAAATAAACTTAAGTTTGAACCACCAGTAATATTCATTAAGACGCCTTTTGCTCCATCAATCGATGTTTCAAGAAGTGGACTTGAAATGGCTTTTTTCGCAGCTTCAGCAGCACGATTTTCACCAGATGAAATACCTATTCCCATAAGTGCTGAACCTTTGTTCGACATAATTGTTTTAACGTCAGCAAAGTCTAAGTTAATTAAACCAGGTACTGCAATCAAATCAGAAATACCTTGAACACCTTGACGAAGTACATTGTCCGCTTCGCGGAATGCTTCTAACATAGGAGTATTTTTGTCAACAATTTCAAGTAATCGATCATTTGGAATGACGATTAATGTATCAACCGCTTCTTTCATAGCTCCAATACCAGTCATTGCTTGAGTTGAGCGCTTACGACCTTCAAACGTAAATGGACGTGTTACTACTCCTACTGTTAAAGCACCAATTTCACGTGCAATTTGAGCGATTACAGGTGCTGCACCAGTTCCAGTACCACCACCCATACCTGCAGTTACGAATACCATATCAGCTCCACGTAAAGCTTCTTCAATTTGTTCTTTACTTTCTTCAGCTGCTTTTTTACCAATTTCCGGATTTGCTCCTGCTCCAAGTCCGCGTGTTAATTTTGCACCAATTTGTAATTTTATTTCAGATCTTGACAAGTTTAATGCTTGTGCATCTGTATTTACTGCAATAAATTCTACACCTTTTATCCCGTGTTCTATCATGCGGTTAACTGCGTTATTTCCACCACCACCGACACCAATAACTTTGATGACGGCAAGTTGGTCTACACTTGTATCAAACTCCAACATTGCATTTCCTCCTTAAACAACAAGTCTTATAAATCCTATTCGAAAAATTTATCAAGGAAATTACGAGCTTTCCCCATAACGCCTACTTTGTTATCATTACCACTTACTTGCTTTTGTTTTTTAACTGATGGTGTATTTTGTTCAGGTTTTTTTGACTGACCTAATGCGTTGCTTACTCCAAAACGGTTAAAGAATTGATCTTCCATGTAAGCGTAACGTATTAAGCCTACTGCTGTCGTGTATCCAGGTTCACGTACACCGATATACTCTGGTGTGTAAAGTCGGACACGTGTCTGCAAAATATGTCTAGCTAACTGTGAAAGCCCTTCTAATTTTGCGACTCCTCCTGTAATAACTACCCCACCAGGCAAATCTTGTATACCCATTCGATAAAATTCTTCTAGGACAATTTCAAATAACTCTTCCAAACGTACACCAATTATTTCAGATATGTATCTCTGACTATATTGTTCTTTCATATCGGCACCTATAACAGGAACTTCAAACAATTCGTCATCAGATGCATCATCGTAAAAAGCATGTCCATATTGATGTTTAATTTTTTCTGCTTGTTCTGTTGGTGTTTTTAAAACAATAGACAAATCTTTTGTCAAATGGTCTCCACCAACAGGTAGTGAGGAGGTATGTGTTAAATTACCATCTTGGAAAATAGCAATTGTTGTAGAACCTCCGCCAATATCAATGAAAGCAGTTCCATGATTTTTTTCATCTTCCGATAGAGCAAAATATCCGGAAGCTAAAGGTTGTAAATAAATATCGCGAATCTGAAGACCTGCCCGTTCAACACAACGTAAAACGTTATGTAGGATCGTTTTAGATGTCGTCAACATTGTGCCATCCATCTCCAAACGAATACCAATCATTCCACGTGGATCTGTAATTCCATCTAGATGATCAACAATGAACTGTTTAGGAACTAGATTCACTAATTCTCTTTCAGGTGGTATGGACATAACTTGTGCTGACTCTATTACTCGTTCTAAATCATCATCAGTAATCTCACGATTCTCACTATTTACTGCTACCACGCCTTTAACATGTTGCAACATGGCTTGGTTAGCAGGTATCCCTAATACAACTTCGTTTATGGACATACCAATCATACGTTCAGCTTGGTCAATGGCTTTTTTTATGGACTGCACGGTTGCATCAATATCAACTATTGCACCTTTGCGTATCCCATTTGATTTTACATTTCCAACACCAATAACATTTAATGCTCCATTTGTCATTTCTCCGATAAGAACTTTAATTGATGAAGATCCAATATCTAGAGAAACATATAATTCTGTTTGATTCAATCCGTGGCACCTCCTTAAACAACTCTTTACACATCATTCTATTGCATTATATCAAGCTTGTCTAAGTAAAAACTATAAAAATTGTAAATTCTCTTTCAATTCGACTGTTTTTTAGTCAATAGTCCCTTTTCTTTCAGTCCATCTAGTTAGTAATATACGTCTAATTACTGCAATATTTTGAAAGAGACGTACTCCAAATGCAAAAATCGCAGCTAAATATAAGTCAACACCTAAGTGAACCCCTAAAAATGCCAACCCTGCGGCTAATGTAATATTAAAAAAGAATCCAGAAACGAATACTTTATCATCATAGATATGTTGTAACTGAGCACGTATCCCTCCAAAAAGAGTGTCTAATGCTGCTAGGACCGCAATAGATAAATAATTTTCATACTCCGAAGGAATTTGAATATCAGTTAGCAAGCCTAAAGTTATTCCTAGGATAAGTCCAAGTAATGGTAGCCACATAAGTTAATCTCCTTTTGATGCATTTTTCAAGTAATTATTTTTAATAGGCTGGTCATATGCCGGAATACTAATTTGGCCCTGAGGATTCCCAATTATTAAATTTAAATTATCAATATAAAAATCATCCGCAATCATTGATGATTGCAAGTGACTATATAGCAATTCTGCGTCTTCTTTAGTGTCAGTGCCTATTCGAATTTTGAATGGTGGTGTTTGTATGTTTAAACTATTGACGGTTGTTAGTCCATTAATATCACGAATGGGCGAAGAATTAATGATTCGTTTCCTATCAATTGAAACATCATTTCCATTAAACCGATTAATTTCGTTTAGTAAACGAGCAAGTAGATCAGGTGAAATACTTGTTATATTTTTACCTAGTGCAATTGCTTCCAACGAAGGTTCAATAGTTAACTCTAATCCTGGGCTCGTTACTATGGTCAAACCTGCTTTCTTTCTTAACGTCAAAAGTGTTTCATTTAATGCTTGAGCAGGGCTATCAGATTGTAAATTCTCATATGTTGTTATTGTTTCATTGACCGCTCGAATTTTTGATAGCAGATCGGAATGAAGCTGCCTTTCAGCTGACAGCTCCTGTCTGATTTCCCAAATATCACGGGTATCTCGTGATTCTGGTTTTTGAACAGTGTTGTATTGAACTGCAATCATAAAGCCAACAATCAACAAGATAAACGTGAAGCGGACATAAATTCCATGTTTCATTGAACCGCTCCTTTCTTTCCAGTTACGACTTTACGTCTTTTCAACAATATAGTCCTTCAGCTTGTCCACACAAAAGCATTCCTTCAGAGAATGAAATCGACAAATTTTCTATGTATTTAAACTTAGGAACCAAAAAGTACTTGTCCTAACTCCAAACGTAACCTCAGTGTTCCCTTATAGGGTCAGGAAAATGATATTTACTAACTTCTTCCCTCTCCAAGTAGAAGGGGCTTAGACCATTCTAGAAGAATCATGAAGCCGTATTTCTTTGCGTCGCATCAAACTTCGACTGTTTAAACAGTCGGAGCGTCAGTGGATGTCCCTTTACGGGATCAGATATTATCTATCATTCTACAGTGCTGGCATTTGGATTTTTGATTTTTGTTCAATTGTCACCACAATATTATCGTTTACTAATTTGTCTAATACTCCACCAGTAAGTTGTAGGGATGATACTAGTACTGATGTATCACCTATTGCTTCAATTACAAATGGAGCTGGGAATTGTTTTCCATCTACTGTTATGACTGGTCCATTACATTTAATATAAGAAGTGGCATGTATCCTTTGACCATTAATTGAAATCGCTTCTGCACCCGATATTTTCAACTCATTCAACACTTGAAAAACATGACTTTCGTGAACGATATAGTCATTTGGGTTAACAGATGAAGGATCATATTCTGCATCTTCCAGCTGTACTTTAACACCTTCGCCTATTGAAGGAATTACACCAAGTAAAAGACGTAAATCTTCGGCCTCTTTAATCAGACTTTGATATTGTTCTTCACTTCCAGATAGAGACATTTCTACTTCTCTTACTTTTTGTTGTCTCGTTACTAGTTCATTTTCTAATTCCTTATTACGTTCTTGTTGTCCAATGAGTTCTTCACGATAGCGTTCTTCTTGTTCGAAGTATTTGCTAGTGACAACTTCTCCACTTAATTTTTTACTGCTAGATAAACTATATGAATAGGCTAAAATAAAGCCCAAAACTAAGCAAACTAAAGAAAAAAGCACAACCGACCAAGTTTTATTCTGAAGCTTCATTTTCCTCCTCCTCTAACTGCGGGTTATATAATTCTGAATATGTTTGAAAGAATGATCCTACTTCAATATCTATAACACCTTTTCCAGCATCGTCAATTTGAGCAATAATCGATGGATAATAGTTCATTTTTTCAGCGAATGTGGGAATAATCGCTCTAACTTCATATCCATCATTCATAAATAGTCTAATACGGTAAGGATCCGCTTCAGATGGAACAGATTCAATTTGAGATATCATGGTTAATACTTCTTGATTTAATTTAGCAAGTTCTTTAACCATAAGATTTGTGACTTTGGGATTATCAAAGTTACTTAATAAAGGTGCATTAACAAGTGGCATCGTTTCTAAAGTCTGAAATACCAAACCATTTTCTAGCACTAATTCCAGGCCTTTATTGTCAGATTCAATATAAGCAGCTTTTTTCCATTCACCAACTTCTATTGTTACAGTAGTTAGTCCACTACGTCTGACTATGACGTCTTGAATCCATTCTTTTTTTTTCATTTTTTTTTCAGCACTGCTTGTCCTAAATTCCCACATGGATTGCCCTTGCTGTAAACCACTTTGTTCAATATATTCTTCACTTGTCGACAAATTAGCCCCTTTAACGATTATCGTTTGTATATGACTGTATGGAGATTGAAAATAGAGGAGACTTATTAAAGTTAAGAGAAAAATAACGAGCAATAACGTGAACTTACGATTTGTTCTCTTTTTCCGACTTTCTCTTAACGTCGGGATTCGGTCTTCAATATCGATAATCTTATCCACGTTATCCGCTCCTTTCCTACTTTAATCAGTCTTTTGAAAAACGAAGAATAAGTCCTACTACGAGCCATATTGAAAGTAGTGAAGAGCCTCCGTAACTTATAAATGGTAAAGTCACACCTGTTACAGGAAACAACCCAATAACAACCCCAATATTTAAAAAGATTTGAAACCCGATCATAGACTGGAGTCCAGCAATCGCATAAAACCCTATTCTAGTTGGAGCGAGAATAGCTAAACGAAATCCTGTATACAAAAAAAGGATAAACAGACCAATAAGAATTGCTGCTCCAAAAAAACCCATTTCTTCTACGATTATCGAGAAAATAAAGTCGTTTTGGGGTTCTGGTAAATATAAAAACTTCTGCCTACTCTGTCCAAATCCATGTCCAAATAGACCTGCTGGACCAATGGCTAATAAAGACTGAATGCCTTGGAATCCACTGTTTAATGGATCCTCCCATGGATCAAGAAATGCAGATATCCGTTTTAACCGATATGGCGCTGATACAATTAATCCAACTAGAGCGAGAACCCCTAATGTACCAATACTTATAAAAAAGCGCATTGGAAACCCCGCAATAAATAAAAGAGAAAATCCACCAACAATTAATAAAAATGCTGTCCCAAAATCAGGTTGAACTAATATAATACCAGCCGGAATTAGACAAATAAGTATTGGACCTACATATCTTTTTTTCTTGTCATTTTTAACTCCCGCTAAAACACAAGCCAAAAATCCAATAACTGAAATTTTTACAAATTCTGCAGGTTGCAAACTAAAACCAGCAATTTCTATCCAGCTCTGAGAGCCATTTCGAACTATACCAAGTCCAGGTATATAAACCGCAAATAACAAAAAAATGGAAGCGATATAAGCATATAACCAAAATTTCCGATTGGTGATAAAAGGGAGTTTGACAATCACCCAAGCGCTCAGCATTCCTAAAGTTCCATACATTACTTGTTTCCAAAAGAATGGCAAGCTATCTTCGTAGTGAACTTCCCCCCAGTAGGAACCAGCAGAATAAACAAAGCAATATCCAATAATAGTTATTAGTAAACTTGTAAACAGAAATATTTGTGTAGGTTTTTCCTGCAGTTTTGGCATCCTTTCAATCGTTAATGATATTATTTAATTTGTAAAACGGCTTCAATGAAGTCTTCACCGCGCAATTCAAAGTTCGCATATTGATCCCAACTTGCACAAGCTGGTGATAGTAAAATAATATCAAGTGGTTCCGATAAATCGGTCGCTACTTTAACTGCTTGATGAATGTCATCTACTTGTTCCAAATACTTTACACCACAAGATGCTGCAAATTCAATGAGCCTATTACTCGTTTCACCAAAAGCAACTACAGCTTTTACGTGATTCATATATTGGCGCATTTCCTCAAATGAATGGCCACGTTCTAATCCACCCGCAAGCAGAATAGTTGGCTGATCAAAAGCAGCGAGAGCACTTTTGGTTGCAAGAGTGTTAGTAGCTTTTGAATCATTATAATATTTTCTATTCTTCCACTCCCGTACAAATTGTGTACGGTGTTTCACTCCTGTAAATGACGTTAATACTAGCTGAATAGTTTCCTTTGGACATTTCATTAGGATTGCAGTCGCAACAGCAGCTAATATATTTTCTAGATTATGCTCACCCGGTAACTCAATTGATTTTCTTTCTAAATAAATTTCACCTAACCAATAAATATATGTTAAATCCGCACTTATTCCTACTTCTTTACGACCTTTAGTAGAGAATGGCAAGAGCTTAGCTTTTGTCATTTCTGCATACTTAACAACTGAGGGTTGGTCAGCATTGTAAATAAAGATATCTTCATCCATTTGATTTTTGGTTACTGCGAATTTCGCATCTCCATACTCTTTAATTGTCCCATGATAATCTAAATGGGCTTCATATAAATTGATGAGTATCGAGATTTTCGGTCGGAATATATCAATACCCATTAATTGGAATGAAGATAATTCTGTTACAATCACTTGATCTTCTTGAGCTTCCTCTGCTACTTTACAAGCAACTGTTCCTATATTGCCAGCAATTAATGGTCTCTGCCCCCCACTATCTAACATGTTAAATACCAAGGTTGTTGTGGTAGTTTTACCATTTGAACCAGTTATGCCTATAAAAGGTGCATCACTAATCAAGTAAGCTAATTCTATTTCCGTCCATACAGGTATTCCCCTGGATATTGCATCTCTGACAATGGGGTTGTGATAGGGAATACCAGGGTTTTTAATTAAATATTCAAATCCCTCATCTAATAAGTCTTCCGGATGTCTACCACAAATAACTGTAATGCCTTTACTCAATAAATTTTGTGCATCAGGACTTTCTTCAAATGGCTTAGCGTCGTTTACTGTCACAAATGCACCTAATTTATGAAGAAGTTCAGCTGCAGCTACACCACTCTTTGCAAGTCCTAGTACTAATACTTTTTTCGATATGAATTGGTTTATGTGTTTCATTTAAATTACCTCCAGCATTACGACGATAAAGGCTGCAAGGAAGGCCGTTAACCAAAAGACAACAACGATTTTCCATTCAGACCAGCCTGACAATTCGAAGTGGTGATGTATAGGACTCATTCTAAAAATACGTTTACCTGTCGTTTTAAAGCTGATGACTTGGAGGATTACAGATAATGTCTCAATGACAAACACCACTCCTATTATCAGGAGCAATAGTTCTTGTTTAACTAAAATGGAAACCATAGCTAGTGCACCACCAAGTGCTAGTGATCCTGTATCACCCATGAAAACTTTAGCTGGGTTTGCATTAAATATTAAGAATCCAAGTAAAGCACCTGTCACGGCAAAAGCAAATATCGCAATATCTTGTTGATTATAGTATAAAGCTAATAAGCCAAATGTAGTAAACGCAATCGATGCAGTTCCAGATACGAGACCATCCAACCCATCTGTTAAATTTACAGCATTTGAAAAACCAACTAGCCAAAATATCATAAATGCAACATAAGCAACTCCAAAATCAACTGACCATTCTGTAAAAGGAATACTGAGTGTTGTTGCAAAAGGACCTTGTTGAAGTAACAAGAATGAGGCAATTGCTATAATAATTTGTCCAATAAGTTTTTGTAATGACGTTAACCCTAAATTTCTTTTTAGAGCAACTTTTATAAAGTCATCTAAAAACCCAATGATTCCAAAACCAACAAAAACTAAAACAAGAACAATAGTTTGTGTGGTTAACATGTTTAAATAAAAGGCAACTCCTAGTGTGGTTAAGGAAATTGAAACAATGAAGACAACTCCTCCCATAGTAGGTGTTCCCGATTTTTTCATATGTGATTGTGGTCCTTCTTCCCGTATACTTTGACCATATTTCATTCGTTTTATAGCCTGAATGAACAATGGTGTTAGAAGAACGGTTAAAAAGAAGCAAATTGCTACAATCAAAAGTGTTGAAGCCAGTGTCATATGTATTCTCCTTCAGATAAACGATGGAAGTCGTTATTACTATTATTCACTTAAGTATAAATGAATAGTACCGTCTATAGATAATAAACTTTCTGCTTTTGGGAGTTGAGAAATAATCTTATTCCCCGTACCGTGCCATTCAATTTTAAATGGTTCATCCATCATCATCAATTTATTCTTCTCTTGTCCTACAAGTAAAGGCACTCGTCGTTCAATTGGGTCTCCCCAACGATACTCTTTTTCAATTTGATCCTTGTTCGTTTTTAGTTCAATAAAAGGGGCGCTGTCTTCAATAATTTCTCCAACAAGTGGTGCTGCGATGACCCCGCCAAACTGCAAAACATGTTTGGGATTGTCAATAGCTACATATACGACTATCTCAGGGTCGTTAGCAGGGGCGAACCCAATAAATGATACAATATACTGTCCTTCTACATAACGACCGTTAACGGCCTTCTGTGCTGTCCCTGTTTTCCCACCAATTCTCATCGTATCACGAAATGCATTACGGCCTGAACCATTTGCTACAACAGACTCTAATGCTTCACGTACGAGTTTTGAAGTATCTTCTGAAATAACTTGTCGCACTTCAGTTGGTTTATTTTCTAGTAAGATTTCATTCGTTTGTTCATTGTAAATTCGTTCCACTACATATGGTTGAAACAAAGTTCCCCCATTAACTGCCGCTGAAACTGCTTGAACTTGTTGGATAGGTGTTGTCGATATACCTTGACCGAAAGAAGTAGTTGCATGTTCGACTGGGCCATAGCTTTCTTCAGAAAACAAAATTCCTGTGGATTCTCCAGCAATTGAAGATCCTGTTTTTTGTCCAAAACCGAAATCGCGTATGTATTTCGATAGCTTTTGACGTCCAACACGTTGTCCTAATTCGATAAAACCTGGATTACATGAGTTTTCTACAACTTCTAGAAATGTTTGCTCACCATGTCCTTCTCTTTTCCAACAACGTAATCTTGTACCCTCAACCATTGCATAGCCTGGATCATAGAATGAATCTTTTTGTAAATCCACTTTTCCCTCTTCGAGTGCAGCAGCGAGCGTAATAATTTTAAAAGTGGAACCCGGCTCGAATGTCATCGAGACTGGCAAGTTCTGATTATAAACACTCGGACTTACTTTGTCATATTGTAAAGGATGGAAAGTCGGGAAAGAGGCTAGCGCTATGATTGCACCAGTTTTAGGATTCATAGCAATTCCCATAGCTTGATCTGCATCGTATTTCAGCATGGCCTGGGACAATACGCGTTCCATAATTTCTTGAACATCTAAATCAGTGGTTAATTCTACAGTCGCACCATCAGTCCCCTTACCCCATCCGTCATTAACGTGAGGAAGTGAATTTCCTTTAGCATCAGTAAATAAACGCAATGTCGATTGTGTAGATGTTAAGTATTTATCATATTGGAACTCGATTCCAGCCAAACCTTGATGGTCATACCCGGTAAATCCAAGAAGACGAGATAATAACTCTTCATGTGGATAATCTCGAACATAATCTACACCAGTGTATAAGCCAGGAATTTGCAAAGACTGAATTTCAAGTGCTTTTTCTAGTTCAATGTTCTTGCCTTCAGGCGCCAATTTAATTAGAAATGGTTTTTGACTCATTTGTTCGAATAGCTTTTTTTCATCGATATTTAGAGCTGCGCTAAGTTTGGCTGCTGCACTTTCAACGTCTTTGTTTTGTGCAGGCATAAAATAAAGTGTTGGTGCAAGCTTGCTGCCAACAATCAACTGTCCATCTCGATCTCTAATATTGCCTCTTGTTTGTGAAAAAGGAATTTCTCGATCCCAATTCTCTTCTGCTTTTAACGTTAACCATTCATATTGGAAAAACTGCATATAAATTAGTTTCCCTATTGACGCTACGCTTAAGCATAAAAAGACAAGAATCATTGTGCGAACTCTAATTTTTAATTTATGGGGCACTCCCGCTTTCATTTAAACCACACCTTGTTTTTTAACAATCTATGATAGCAAAGGAGTGCCTATTCAATGGTTTAATCTTGTGGGGGAATTTCTTCACCATCTTTATCACTTATTATTGGTGAATTTGTTTGTTCAGGTGTTTCTAATTTAATCACGATTGGCGACTGTTCATTCATTTCAGTGCCTTTGGAGATACTTTGACTAACAACATAACCTTCTCCTACCACTGAAATATTTAATCCAGATAGCATTTGATACACTAACACATGGCGTTTAGACCAGTTTGTAAAATCAGGAATTGTTATAAGTCCATCTGTTTTTAACATTACTAAACTGCCAGGAAGAATTTCAGTGCCAGCCGCAGGAAACTGTTCTTTTATCATTCCATTTTCACCAATAATAATCGGAATAACATTACCATTAAACTCCTTTTGTGCATCAGGTACATCTTTATCTATAACCTTTGGTACAGTATAGGCTTTAATAGACTTCACTTGTTCAGAATCAATGTTCATGTATTTTAAACTATTTTCTGTCACAGACTTAAAAATCTCAGCTACTGGCTTCGAACCTGCTTCATTTGATAGTTTAGGCTTGCTCACCATAATATATACAAGAAGTTGAGGATCGTCAGCAGGTGCCATACCAAGAAATGAATATAAGTAACTATCGGTTCCGAACAAATAACCACCATTTCCATCTGGTTGTTGAGCAGTTCCTGTTTTCCCTGCAACCGTATAATCATTAAGTTTGAAGCTTTGTGCAGTTCCATTTTCTGACGTTACAGTTGACGCTAATATCTCACGAACTTGTTTTGCAGTTGCTGCAGAAATTGGTGTACCTGTTTCTGTAGGTTTGTTATCACTGACTACTTCCTTCGTCAAAGGATTCACTACTTTGTCAATAACATATGGTTGCATCATAACACCATCATTCGCAATTGCTGTCGCCGCTTGAATTATTTGCATTGGAGTAACAGTTGAACCTTGTCCGAATGATGATACCAGGCGATCAAATGGATATTGACTAATAACTTTCCCAGTAGTTTCATTTGGTAAATCAATTCCTGTTTGCTGTCCGAAACCAAACTTATCTAAGTATTCTAAAAGTGCTTTATCTCCCAAGCGTTCCAATAGATAAGCTATTGCAACATTTGATGATCGTTGAAAACCTTCTAAAAACGTAATGGACCCCCAACCAACACGATTATGGTCACGAATAGTATCTCCTAGCAAAGTATATTGTCCTGATTTATAAAAAGCATTAGCATCCCAATTTTTTTCTTCAATTGCAGCTGCCAATGTAAATGTTTTCATAGTAGACCCAGGTTCAATTGTAGTTTCAATTGCTTCATTTAGCCAGTTAACTGATAGTCCTTCCCTTGTTTCAGGATCAAAGGATGGTCGTTGAGTCATTGCTAGGATTTCACCCGTATTTGGATTGGCTACTATCGCTAACATTTTTTCTGGACTATATTGTTCTTCAACACTACTCATTGATTCTTCTAAAAAGTTCTGTATTTTTTTATCGAGTGTAACATGAATATTGTGACCATCATGTGCAGGAGTCACCATTTCTTTTGAGTTCGGTAACAAATAGCCCCACAGATCACTATCATATTGTACTTTGCCATTTTCACCTGTTAATTCTTTGTTATAAACAGATTCAAGTCCCATTTTTCCAACCGTCTGAAATTGTCCATTTTTTTGTTCTTCTTTAACAGCAAATCCAATTAAATGAGAGGAAAATGTTCCATTTGGATACAGACGTTTGGTATCTCTTACAAAGACAATCCCAGGCAACTTTAAATCTGAGATTTTCGTTTTCACTTCATGAGAGATATCACGTCCACTTGAACCAAACTCTACTTGATAGGGTCCGTCTTTAGATAAACGTTCCAATATTTTCTCTTTGGATAAGGGAATAAATTCAGCAAGTGCATCTGCAGTTTTTTCTACATCATTTACATGTTTCGGTACTTCGGGGTTTACAGTTGCTTCAGGGCTTAAAACTGCTACTAACCTATAACTTAATGTATCTTCAGCAATTACTTCACCGTTTGTGTCTAAAATTTTTCCCCGATCAGCAGTAACTATCTGCTCTCTCTCATATTTAGCAGCCGCTTTTGCCGCAAGCACTTGACCCTCTACTTCTCCTGTGGCTTGGATAAAGATTATCCGTGACAACAAAATAAAAAAGAGCCCTCCGAAAAACAATAGCATCAGAAAGGCTCCCCATTGAAATCGAAATCTCTTCTTCATTGTCCTGAAACGACTTTCACATTTTTCTCGTTAAGTTTCAAACCCAATGCCTTCGCTTTCCCCCAAATACTTTCATACGTTGAGAGTTCGCTGACTTGAATAGACAAATCGATATTTTGTTTTTTCGTTTCATCAATTTGGTTTTCGATTGTTTGTATATCACGGTTAGAAGCATGAATGCTTGTTTCTACCTCTAAAATCATCAAACTAAATATTGTAAAGATAGATACAAAAAGGACAAATAAGACTTTTTCTCCCTTTGTAAATATTTTTTTATTAGGATTAGTATCTGGTCTGACTGTTGGCTGAGGAGTAACAATAGGTTGCTGTATGTATGTTGAATATTTCCTAGCGTTCATTGCCATCTAAACACGTCCCTTTTCCTTAATTTTTTCTACAATTCGAAGCTTAGCTGATCGAGAGCGATTGTTATGAAGTAATTCTTCTGCACTTGGTAAAATTGGTTTACGTGTGATTAATTTTAATATAGGCTCCATACCTTCTGGAATTACTGGTAGGTTTGGTGGTAATTCTGGATAGGATGCTGCTTCTTTAAAGATTGTTTTTGTAATACGATCTTCTAGTGAATGAAAGGTAATTACACTAATGCGACCATTTATAGCAAGCATTTCAATGGCATCTTGAAGGGATTGCTCTGCAGCTCCAAGTTCATCATTAACTGCGATACGAATTGCTTGAAATACTCTCTTCGCTGGATGTCCGCCTTTTCTCCTAGCAGGTGCTGGAATACCATCTTTTATTAATTCAACAAGTTGACCCGTGGTTTCTATCGGTGCATCTTTTCTTGCATCTTCAATCTTACGAGCAATTCGTTTAGAAAACTTTTCTTCACCATAACGGTAGAAAATTCGAACTAAATCGTTAAATTCCCAGTGGTTAACAACGTCAAATGCAGAAAGTGTTGCTGTGGTATCCATTCTCATATCTAGTGGTGCATCGTGATTGTAACTAAATCCACGTTCTGGTGTATCTAGTTGTGGTGAAGATACTCCCAAGTCGTAAAGAATGCCATCTACTTTTTCAATTCCCAGTTCTAGTAGTTCTTCTTTTATATCGCGAAAGTTTGCATGAACAAACGTAACTTTGTGAAGATGTTCTGCTAAACGTACCTTTGCACTGTCTATTGCTGTTGTGTCTTGATCAAAGCAAATCAACTTTCCTTTATCACTTAATTGTTGAACTAAATATTCACTGTGTCCCGCTCCGCCTAAAGTACAGTCGACATATATTCCATCTGGACGAATATTTAATCCGTCAACTGTTTCGTGAAGTAACACGGTTGTATGGTTAAACAACGGCTTGTCCTCCTATCTTTTTAAGTTTGTCTTATTCGGTTGTCCCGGCGGCGAGCTAGAGTGGCGTTTCTCGCTTGGGACTCTCGCAATGTGGGTCGTGAAGGATTCGCGACACGATGTCGCGTTCTAAGCCTTATTTCCTTTTATATATCAAAACCAATCATATTTTCTGCTAAGTCATTAAACGAGTCTTCAGACTCTTCAAAATAGGCTGTCCAAGAATTTTTTGCCCATATTTCTATTCTGCTTGAAACTCCCAATACGATACATTCCTTTTCCAAATTTGCATGGGACAACAATGTACTTGGTATATTAATACGACCTTGTTTATCAATTTCGACTTCTGTAGCTCCAGAAAAGAAAAAACGTGTAAATGCACGAGCGTCTTTTTTAGTCACAGGTAGAGCTTTTAATTTTTCTTCGAGTTTTCGCCATTCATTCATAGGATAGCCGAATAAGCAATTATCAAGACCACGCGTTATTACAAACGTATCTTCTAGATGCTCGCGAAATTTTGCCGGGATAATCAGACGGCCTTTCGCATCAACACTATGTTGATATTCTCCCATAAACATGTTACTCACCCCACTTATTGTCATTAATGTACCACATCCCCCCACTTTCCTCCACTGTTTTATAAAAATATCTGCGATTATATTAAAAAATGTGATAATAGTACTTGTTGAGATAGATAAAAAGTCTTCCCCCCCATAGAAAAAAGCCGTCTCAATATTAGAGACGGCAACTGATTAACTTTGGGTTAAATTCTGGAAGTGTGTTTAAATAAGAAAAACCGGGTAAGTGCGCCCGGTCCTATAAGAAAGTATACAGCATCCACA
>NZ_ALJG01000277.1 GCF_000286315.1 Paenisporosarcina sp. TG20
CCGCCTTTCACTACAATCTATTCTCTATAAAAATACAAAAGCAATTACTAAATCGTTTAATCTTGAAAAAATGAAAGTTACTACAGACAGCCCACTTCAATCACCATTCATCGCTAATCGTACAGTATCTCTCGCAATGATTACTTCTTCATTCGTTGGAATGACCATTACTTTCACAGGTGAATGCGGATAGGTGATAAACGCTTCTTTACCACGAACTTTATTTAGGTCTGGATCCATGTAGACCCCCATAAACTGAAGACCCTCTAAGACTTTGGCACGAATTACGTCACTGTTCTCTCCTATGCCAGCAGTGAAAATAATGGCATCAACCCCATTCATCCGCGCTGCGTACGAGCCTATATATTTGTGAATACGATTAGCAAAAACATCAAGAGCAAGTTGAGCTCTAGTATTTCCTTTTAATACTTCCACTTCAATGTCACGTAAATCACTTGAAAATCCAGAAACTCCTAACATCCCGGATTTTTTATTTAAAATATCCAATACTTCTTCCGCACTTTTATTAGTCTTTTCCATTAAAAATGGAATAAGTGCTGGATCTAAATTGCCTGACCGTGTGCCCATTGTAACCCCAGCTAAAGGTGTGAATCCCATCGATGTATCAATCGAATGACCCCCATCAATTGCGGCGATGCTAGCACCGTTTCCAAGGTGACAAGATATCAAACGAATCTTGTCTAATGGACGATTTAGTAACTCGGCTGCTCGTCCTGTTACATACTTATGCGAAGTACCGTGAAATCCATATTTTCGAATACCATATTTTTTATAGTATTCATATGGAATTGAATACAAAAACGAACTTTCGGGCATCGTTTGATGAAATGCCGTATCGAATACTGCGACAGATGGAACATTTGGTAAAGCTTTTTGAAATTCTTTGATTCCCGTAATATTAGCAGGATTATGAAGTGGTGCTAAATCAGAAAGTTTTTCAAATACTTTAAGTGATTCATCATCAATTAATACCGAATCACTATATTGTTCACCACCATGAACTACTCGATGCCCGATGCCATCAATGTCGTTAAGAGAAGTGACTGCTTTTTGTTCAACTAGATGATACAGGAGTTTTTGAACAGCTTCTTGATGATTGGTGATTTTTTCAACTAGTACTGCTTTTTCTCCGTTTGTCGTCATAGAAAAGACGGGTTCTTTTAACCCAATTCGCTCAATTAAACCTTTTGAAATGACAGCCTCTTCCGGCATTTTCAAAAGTTGAAACTTTAAAGAAGAACTTCCTGCATTGATTGCCAATATATTGACCATAAAAAACGCCCCTTCTCCATCTATACAGTTATTGTACAGGTGAAAAAAGAGGCGAACAACTTTCAATTCATATTTTCTTGACGCCATATATTTACTTTTTCAAAAAATAGAGACATGGCATGCTTATTTGACATATTAGGAACTTTTGCTAGTAATACTTCTTTTGGTTGTTTAAGTTCACTTGATTTTTTTTGTAGGATTAAAATACTTTTAGCATGACTTTCACTTTTAAATAAGTTTACTGGTAATTGAATAACAGCTTGAATCCATGCGTGATTAGAAAAATAAGTATGAAGTTCTTTTGCTTGCTGAGATTCAAATATCCCTTGAGGTACCAAGAATATTAAATATCCCCCTTTAACTGTATGACGCATTGACTGCTCAATCATTAGATGGTGAGCGAACGACAAGCCCTCTTTTGCTTTTAACTCGTATCCAGAGGCCGTTTTATCATCTGGGTAATGTCCCACTGGTAAATCGCTAATGACAACATCGACTGGATCTATAAGTAATGGTTGCAAAGCATCTTGTCGGTAAAGAGTCACTGGTTGTTGTAATAAGTCGCCTGTAGACGCTGCGAGTCTTATTAGCATATCATCGATTTCGACAGCTGAAGAAGAAGTAGCTTTCCCAGGTAAAAAGTTTAAAACAGTAAATAATAAGTTACCAGTTCCAACAGCAGGATCTAAGATTGAAAATTGTTGTTTATCCTTCGTTAATTGGTCAACGAAATAACCTACAAGTAGGCCTAGTGAATCTGGCGTCATTTGATGATGTGCTTGGACATGTTCTTTCATACCCTTTAATATTGCAAGTTGTATCGCTTTTCGGATATCTTCATTTTGTAAGTTTTGGATGTCAGGTTTAACATCTCCATCTAACCACATTTCTGTCGTTTCTAATACGCCTTCAATATATGTGAGATTTTCAGCCACTTGCATTTTTTTTGCATGTCCATCAATAAATACGAATAATTTTTCCATTGAACTGTCCATAAAGCTCTCCTTTAAGAGGTGGTTCAAAATGTTTTAGAATTTGAACACGCATTTTAAATGGGAAACCCACTCCAAAATCGAGTGGGTTTCTGTGATTATTTTTTTGCTACTTTTACAGCTTCAATTGCTTTTTCATAATCTGGGTGTTCTGTTGCTTCCGAAACATACTCTACATATGTCACTTTATCATTGCTATCAACTACAAAAACAGCACGAGCAAGTAAACGTAATTCTTTAATAGCTACTCCATATGCTTCACCAAATGATAAATCACGATGATCCGATAGTGTCTGTACTGCATCAATGCCAGCAGCTGCACACCAACGTTTTTGTGCGAATGGCAAATCATTTGAAACTGTTAAGATTACAACATCATCTCCAAGTTCAGCAGCACTTTCGTTGAATTTACGAGTTTGAGCGTCACATGTACCTGTATCTAATGAAGGTACCACACTAAATAATCTTATCTTTCCTTTTGAATCTTGTAATGTTACCGGGCTTAAGTCGTTAGCTAATACTGTAAAGTCTGGCGCAGTGTCACCAACTTTTACTTCATTACCGATTAATGTCATTGGATTGTTCTTAAATGTTATTTGTGCCATTATAACGCCTCCCTTTTCCTTATCTTACTAAAATGATCAAGGCTGTTGCAACTCACTTGATTCGGAAACTTGTTTATAAGATGGAATAATTTTCTTTTCATAAGCATGCTCATGAATTACCATGGTATCTGCGATAAAATCATGTAGCCCTTGTTTTTTAGGAGTGAAACCAATCACCCAATATAATGGCCATATAGTTGCTGAGAAAAACCGGCCAATCCATTCACGAAATAAGATTGTGACCCATGACGCTGTATCATTTTTTAATGAAATGACTTGTAATCCAAAAATCATTTTCCCAACAGTTTGATTTAAAAACTTTGTCATAAGTACGAAATATGCATAAAATAGGATTCCAGTTATAAAGCCTATGGGTGCATACCAAGTCGTCCCTTCCACATCCCATCCAAAGATGCGAAATAGTGGATAAACTATGATTGAAGAAATTGAAGAAATAACCAGTATATCAATTAAATATGCCCAGAAACGAATCCAAAATCCTGCAGGTTTTTGAGTGAATTGCTCTGTTTCAAACTTATTAGGTGATTTCTTTGTAGGAGTTTGTAATGCCGTATCTATTGGCGATTCAGGTTCAACGGTATCATGTCGATCAGTCAAATTAGTTCCTCCTCACTTCTCACCGTATAAGTACATCATACGAGGAGCATTATAGTCAGAAAGTAAACGACCAATTAATTGTGACTCTAAGTCCCCACCAAATAATGATTGTGTTTTCATTGAAAATAGGCTAGTTAAGTTTTGTGAATGCCCATATTCTATTACCTCAGCACCTGCTAAATCAAAGTCTGTACGAACTGCAGCAATAACATCATCTAGGTATCCAAAGTGATCTGCAAGCCCCGCTTCAATAGCCTGACGTCCATTCATAATCCGACCGTCAGCAACAGCTTTAACCTCAGCCTCTGTCATGCCACGTCCTTCTACAATAATGTCAACAAAAGTTTCATATGAATCATTTATCATCTCTTGTAACATCTCTCGTTCATCTTCTGTCATCTCACGGGTTGGACTCATTATGTCTTTATATGGACCAGTTTTAATAGTAACGAAATCCACTCCATACTCTTCAGCAAGTTCTCCATAATTGACACTTTCCATAATAACGCCAATTGAGCCTGTCAATGTTTCTTTATTCAGAAAAATCTTATCTGCAGGTGCTGAAATATAGTAGCCTCCTGAAGCAGCCATACTACCCATTGATACATAAAATGGCTTGTTTGCTTCTTCTTGAATTTCTATTATCTTATCGTAAATTTGTGCTGATTCTACAACTCCACCACCTGGTGAATTTACTTGTAAAACAACTGCTTTAATCGTATTGTCTTCTTTAATCATTTGTAATTGATCCATGAAAAACTGGTGATCATAGCCTACTGGTCCAAAAAACGAGGCAGCCCCACCTGTATTTTGAATCACTCCATCAACCGTTAAAATGGCAATTCGTTCTTCAGAATCTCCCAATTCCAGTACGGTTTCGTTGTAACCATTTTCTGGTAAAGATATGATTTCTTCAAATGCTGATGTAAAGTTGTTGCTTAACGCAAAAGAGGCCATATTAATCACGATAGATAATCCAAACAATAATACGGCAGCACCTAATGCAATCCAACGTTTTGTATTCATTTCGAAGTTCCTCCTTAATTAATCTAAACGTAAACGATAAAATTCCCATATGTTTTAGTACATGCTAAAATAACGACAAGTATTCACAGAAGGGTTGTGTCAATATTGTCCGAACGTACGAATATATTCATTTACACTAAACATGATGAAAGTTCTTTGCAGAAAAAACTGACTCTAAAAGAAATAATCTTAAAATATGGGTTTATCGCGGTTGACGATGACAAAAATGCAAACATAATCATTAGTCTTGGTGATGATGGAACATTTCTTCAAGCAATACGAAAGTCGAATTTCCGTCAAGATTGTTTATACGTTGGCATTTCTACTACAGGTTCACTTAGTATGTATTGTGATTTCCATTTTCATGACATGGAATCTATTGTAAAAGCCGTACAACATTCACAAATCGAAGTCCGTCGCTACCCTATCATACAAGTAATAGTCGATGATAATCCACCTTTTTATTGCTTAAATGAATTCAGTATTCGTTCAAATATCATTAAAACATTCGTATTAGAAGTGATAATTGATGGTTTGCATTTTGAAACATTCCGGGGAGATGGCATGATTATTTCAACTCCTACCGGAAGTACGGCTTATAATAAATCGGTAAACGGCGCTGTTGTTGATCCTCTACTTCCTTGTTTCCAAGTATCTGAACTCGCATCTGTTAATAACAACCAATACCGTACACTTGGCTCTTCATTCATTTTAAGTGGTCAACGTCAATTAACATTACGCTTAAATAAAGATGGAAATGACTTTCCAACGATGGGAATGGACAATGAATCATTAAGCATACAACACGTAGATACCGTCTATATTACGTTAAGTACTCACATCAAAACCGTAAAATTAAAAAATAATTCTTTTTGGGAAAAAGTAAAACGAACTTATTTATGAAACGAAAAGCGTAGTAGGCCATTCTAGCTCGTCACCTGCGCTGAAAGGATGAAAGGCGAACAATCCGCCTATCTGATCCCATGAAGGGGCCGTGATCTGGGTTTCGGAGCTAGAGCATATTAGACCAGTCTAGCTCATCACAGTTACTGGTATGATGAAGGCTGAACAATTCGCATTTCTTCCATCTTGATATGATGGCGATTGTGAACTTGGTGTTCAGAGCATAATATACTCTATTTCTGCAAAAGCTTCAGTTTTTCTAAATTGATCTTTTTTCCTCTAACTTCCATTACTTTAGATACGGTAAATAAAATTAGTGCTAGCCAAATTATTGAAAATGATAATAAATCTATAGCATTGAATGTTTCTCCATAGATGACAACACCTAAAAACAACATACTTGTAGGTGCAATATATTGTAAAAATCCAATCATATATAATGGAATTCTTTGTGCCCCATTTGCAAAAAGAAATAGTGGAACTGCTGTTGCTACACCTGTTAATACTAATAAAAGATCCGTTTGGGTTGTATCATGAAAAAAGATTGCACGATTTGTTACAAATAAATAAATATAGTAAATAAACGCAAATGGCACAATAAATAGTGTTTCAATGGTTAACCCACGAAGTGCATCTAACACAATGGTTTTTTTCAGTAGGCCATATACAGCAAAACTGATTGCAAGTGCAAAAGAAAGCCATGGGAACTGACCATAAGAAATAGTTAAAATAATAACACCAATTGCCGCTAATACAAAAGAAAGTTTTTGAGCAGGGGTTAGATGCTCCTTTAAGAAAAAAATACCAAGTAAGACTGAAAGTAATGGATTTATGTAATATCCTAAACTTGTTTGTACTAAATGATTGTTATTTACAGCCCAAATAAATAATAACCAATTGACTGATACTAATCCCGCTGCCAAAAATAAACTCCAAAAAGCTTTTTTATTTTTCCATAAAGCGTGAATATCTGATAGTAAAAGCTTACTTTTCTTCATGAATACTACAATAAGCAAAGTAAATAGAAATGCCCAAATTACTCGACTAGTTAATATTTCACTACTTGGAACATGCCCTAAAAATTTCCAATATACTGGTAAAACACCCCACATTAAGTATGCACTAACAGCCCAAATCACTCCTTGACGTTCTTTATCTTCCATTCTTTCACCTCATTTAAGTTGACTCCTGAAATACAACTTATTATAGAGCCCTTTAATTCGAAAGTAAATGGCATTGTTTATTTCTACCTTTAATAAAAAAGGGAAAACCGGCAGCTTTCGCTACCGGTTTTTATAAAAAACTATTTATTGTCTGTTCCCACCATTTAATTGTTGCTCTGCCATCTGCACTAGTCGCTTAGTAATTTCTCCGCCAACGGAACCGTTAGCACGCGATGTAGCATCAGGTCCAAGATTCACACCAAACTCTTGTGCAATTTCATACTTCATTTGATCTAAAGCTTGTCTTACACCAGGAACTACTAGTTGATTGTTATTTGAACTTTGATTTGCCATGTCTGTGTCACCTCCTTGTTGACTATAGAATGTGCCGACACGGAAAATTCATGCATTCAAATTTAAATGTAATTCATGGAAATTTTTTTTATAAAAAATCAACGAACTTATCTTCTTTCTTTTTAGGGAACATCATTACTTCACGTTCATTAACTGCTTGCGTAATCATTTCATCGAAAGTTTTAAAACTCTCATAAAACTCAACTTTTTCAAGCTTGGGTTTTGTTTTAGGACTCGATGATGTAAAAATCGTACAACAATCTTCATACGGGCGAATTGAAACCTCGTATGTATCAATTTCCTGAGCAAATTCAATAATATCTAACTTGTCATATGAAATGAGTGGACGTAATACCGGCGTATTCGTTACTGCATTAATTGCAGTCAAGCTTTCTAACGTTTGGCTAGCTACTTGTCCTAGACTTTCACCTGTAATAATAGCAAGAGCTTTTGTTTCTTCTCTAACTAAATCAGCAATTCTTAACATCATTCTGCGAGTTGTCGTCATTGATACATTATCAGGAATTTGTTTTTGAATTTCTTGTTGAATTGCAGTGAATGGGATTATGTGCAATTTAACTGATGCACCAAATCTACTTAGTTTATCAGACAAATCCATCACTTTTTCCTTTGAAAGTTCGCTTGTGAATGGAGGGCTATAAAAATGAATGGCATCCAATCTAACACCACGTTTCAACATTTGATATCCTGCAACAGGACTATCGATTCCCCCGGATAACATAAGAAGTGATTTGCCATTTGAGCCAATTGGTAATCCGCCAGCACCAGGTATGATTTGAGCTGTCATATAAACAGCTTCTCTTCTTACTTCTATACGTAAATCAATATCTGGTTTCTTCATTTGAACTTTAATTTCCGGGAATGAACTTAACACATAAGAGCCAACATATTCTTGTAGTTCATTTGTGCTCATTTCAAATGGTTTGTATGAGCGCTTTACCGTTACTTTAAATGTCTTGTCTGCCCGATCAAGTGATTTCATTACTTTTAGTGCGGTTTCTCTAATGTCTTCTAGCTCTAAACTGCAAGATGCTACAGGACTAAAAGATTGAATTCCAAAAATACGCGGCAATCGATCGATAATCTGATCCATAGTCTCTTTTTCATTGGGTCTAATGAACATACGATCGCGCTCGGTAATAATTTGAAATTTAGGTAAATCAGCGAATGCATACTTTATATTGTCACGAAGACGACCAGTAAATGCATTTCTATTTCTTCCTTTTGTAGATAATTCACCATAACGTACTAATATTTCTTTCCATTCCATTTTGATTTATTCTCCTTTTACTTGTTTCATAACTGCTGAAAATTGTTTCATGAAGTTGTCAATCTGTTGATCCGTATTACTTGTCCCTAAACTAATTCTAATGACACCTTTAGAATAATCATCAGATAAACCAATTGCTTCTATTACATGGCTAATTTTTGTTTGTTTTGAGGAACATGCACTTGAAGTTGATACAATGATTCCTTTTTCTTGTAAAGCATTTACTAATACCTCGCCTTTTAAATGGCGAACACTAACTGTTAAAATATGGACTGCTGCTTCTTCAGATGACAAGATTAGAACATCTTTAAATTCTTTCATAAAACTTCTCAACTTCGTATTCCATTGAACATACTTTGAATGCATGTTGGATTGGTTTTCAAAAGCAAGTCTCATGGCTTTTGAAAACGCCACAGCCTGCGCTACAGGTACTGTCCCACTTCTCAACCCAAACTCCTGACCACCACCAACAATTGTCGGTTCAAATGATACATTCCCTTTCCAAGCGACAATTCCAGTTCCCTTTAAACCATTAAATTTATGACCAGATAACGTCAATACATCAGCACCTAAAGCAGGAAATGACACTGGATATTTTCCAAAACTTTGAACAGCATCAACATGGAACATAGCACGACTATTGAGGTGAATGGTATTAGCTAGATCTTGAATTGGTTGAATGCAACCTAATTCATTATTAATATGCATAATACTGACTAGAATCGTGTCCTTACGTAAACTTGATGTAACATCATCAACTGAAATCAAACCTTTTTTATTGACGGGCAAAATGTCAACTTCAAATCCTAGTCTCTCCAATTGTTTCATCGTTTCTAACACTGAAGGATGTTCTATATTGGATGTAATAATATGTTTGCCACGACCTTGCAAATTTTTGGCAAGTCCATGAATAGCCAAATGATTTGATTCTGTTCCACCCGATGTGAAAATAACTTTTTGTTCATCAGTAGTAAGCATTTCAGCTACTTGCTTTCTTGCACGTGATAAAAGTGTGTTTGCATCCACTCCTAATTCATGAAGTGATGCAGGATTCGCATAAAATTCTTGATTCACCTTAACAAATGTATCAAGAACTTCTTTATGTGGTTTTGTAGTAGCACTATGATCGAAATAATCCACTAAATTGTACTCCTTTTTATTAGAAAACCACCAGCACGTTTTGTGTGGTGGTTTCAATTGCCCTTATTATGAACGCCATATATCCTCTTTTACAAGTACTTCGATTCGTTTCATCGCTCCTGGTTCTATTTCTTCAACAGCTATTGCTGCATCTTCTAGAGCCTTACTATAACGTAGTTGACGGAATGCTACTTCCGCTTCGTCCAAACGTTTACTAATGTGGGGATGACTAGCTCGGTATCGATTTCCATATTGGATAATACGTTCAATCAATAAGACGTTTTCGAGCATTTCTTTTGATTTTGTATGTACTTCTTGAATACATTTATCGGTTTTGGCTAAATATGTATCCACCAATTTCATGTTAAGAGGTACTTCTTGCAAGCTTTGCATAACTAAATAAATATGTTCTTCTGCCTCTTCTAAGCGAACATCCATTTCTTCAGGAATACCAGGTGTATTGGCTTTTTGTAACATACGATCTGTTTTATGCAATAACCTCTTTAATTCATCTAATTTTGCCCGTGCACGATTTTCATCGATACGTAAACTCTTTAAGTTATTAGAAAATTGATTTTGTTCCTCATACAGGACTTCTAAATCAGTTGAAATTAGTGTAAGTTCTTCTTGTAAACTTGAATAGGCTAGTTGATCTTCACTGGCACGTTGTGCAAGTAAATCGTAACGTTTTTGTAAGGTTTCGATTTGTTTTAGACACACTAGAGGAATTTCTGCTTCTTTTTCAGATATACGATAGCTTTGTTGTACATGTGCAGCTTCATCACTAGTTTGACGAGTGATACTAGTAACCTCTACCAACCGAAGTTCAGTAGGCTGACGTTTATGATCAACAAACCGTTTAGCCATTACTTCTTTTTCCAACATGTCATAAAACATTTCAATTTTATCTTTCATTTCTTCGACTTGTGTTTTGACGTTTGTAATTTCAAGCTGAATAATGGATTCCTTCATAATTACCAGTTCTTCTTCCATAACATTCAATTGTTCTGTCATTTCAAGATGTTCCAGATAATACGATTTCTCTTCCATTTCCCGTTGTCCATTACGCAAATCGTAAATGCTAGCTGGAATCTTATTTTGAACATCTGTTAATAAAGAAGGAATATCGCTTAACAATGCAAATACATACAAAGCATCTTCATTTAGTCCGATTACAATTTCACGTGCTTGTAAATAGTTTCCATCATCAGTTAACTGGTCATATTCATCGAATTTCGGGATAAATTGTTCTAACTTTTTCTCAAGTGGCCCAGCAGTTGCTCCATATGAGTGAAGATGAGCAAGTAATGTCTTACGAGCTGCACGGTACTGTTCTTTTAACTGATCCATTTCAATACGGTTTTTTTCTTCACTACCTATTAATCGATCAAGCTCTACCAAAATAAGCGACATTTGTTCGTCAGTTTCTTTAATGCGTATTTGAATTTCTTGTTCTATTGCTTTAGCCTGTTTAAATCGAAACTTATCTATACAATCTTCTGCATCAAAAAGTAAAGAATCTATTTTAGGCATATGGACATCCATAACTTGTGTCCAACTGTTACGCCAACTCTCGAACATTTCTTCAGTTTGTCCATTCATGTTGAGTTGTTTTACCTTCGTCATTTCTTCTAATATAGGTTTGTTTTGAATTTGATGTTTTTCATTTTCTAGTCTTTCAATTTCATTAGTATGTTTTCGACGGACCATATATCCGAGTACTAGTAATACAATTAGTACGATGATTGCAATGATGATATACTTCATCGTAAGCCCCCTTGTTCCAAAAATCACAGTTCTATTCCACTCTATATGTAATCTTACCATGAAACAATTTAAATATGTTGACGAAAATAGAAGAATTTTGCTGAATTTATGTAAAATGTTTATTTATACAATGAAGGAGTTTGTTATTTATGAAAAGAGATGCTCATATTCACAGTCCTTATTGTCCACATGGCACGAAGGATTCGTTTGAATTATACATAGAAAAAGCAATACAAAACGGTTTTACCGATATTTCGTTTACTGAACATGCCCCTGCACCACATGGATTTATTGATTCAGTTCCAACTCAAGATAGTTTTTTAAATCGAAATTCTCTCGAGCCTTATATTTTTGAATTGCAGAAACTTAAAAAAATGTATGCCAAAGATATCACGATTAAAATTGGGTTGGAATTTGATTTTATTGAAGGCTATGAAAAAGAGATCACTCAATTATTAAATGATATTGGTCCTACATTAGATGATTCAATTTTATCTGTACATTTCCTGCTTAATGAAAAAAGTTATACATGCATTGATTTCTCATCTCATGTATTTTTAGATTTTGCTGAGCAACTCGGCTCTATTGAAAACGTATACTCTCTTTATTATAAAACAGTTCAAAATTCAATTTCAGCCGAACTCGGGGCCTTTAAACCAAAACGAATTGGCCATCCATCGTTAATCCATAAATTTCGATATGCACATGATACATTAGTGGATGATCACGAAATGATAGTTAAGACGTTGCAACTAATGAAAGAATATAACTATGAACTTGATGTTAATAGTGCCGGTCTAGCCAAACAATATTGCTTAGAACCTTATCCACCTCAAGCTTATATTACACTAGCAAAAGAAATGGGTATTCCACTTGTTTTTGGATCGGATGCACACAGAGCAGAAGACTTGCATCAATATTATAAGCAAGTTTATAATAATTCATAAGTGAGTCAATTTCATAAAAAAATTTAGTAACAATATCAGAACAAAGTTGATTTCCGCTCCATGCGGACGCTTTCCGTGGGGCACGGCTTCGGGCCAACAGGATGTTGGTCACGAAGACGTTGCCACACTACGTGGCGTTCTTAGTCTTCGTTCCATCTGCTGTTCCTGCGGGGCTTTCAGCTCGTGCTGTTCCCACTGGAGTCGCCGCATTGCGCTACAATCAAAAGATACCTGTCTAAAATTAACGGATAATTAGTATAAAAACCAATTAAGTGTTCGTGTTTATTATCGAATTGAAGAGTTATGAAATTGACTCAAGTTTCAAAAAAATACGAGGTGACATCATGTTTGCAAAATCAACTTATGCTGGGAATACTCAACAACAATATGAATTGTTAGCAAAACAATTGGATGCTTTATTAGCAGGCGAGCCAAATGTGATGGCCAATTTAAGCAATGCATCCTCCTTATTAAATCAATTTTTTGATCGTATTAATTGGGTAGGATTTTATATGATGGATGAAAAAGAACTTGTTTTAGGACCTTTTCAAGGATTGCCAGCTTGTGTGCGAATTCCTGTAGGCCGAGGTGTTTGTGGATCAGCTGTTGAGAAAAAAGAAACATTGATTGTGCCGGATGTACATGCTTTTCCTGGCCATATCGCATGTGATGCTGCTTCTCAATCTGAAATTGTCGTGCCTTTAATCAAAAATGGTGTTGTTATTGGAGTACTTGATATTGATAGTCCTGAAAAAGACCGTTTCCAAGAAGAGGACAAATTAGGTCTAGAGCATTTTGTTTCTACATTATTAAAACACATTTAAAAAGACAAGGTGGTTTACTTAACCGCCTTGTCTTTTTTTATATTAGCTATCTAAATATTTTTATACATGGTCTTTGCAAAGTGTGTTTCTACTTTTGTAAACGCTTGTTTTAAATCTGCTATTAAATCATCCGGATGTTCAAGTCCTGAAGATAAACGAAGCAAAGAATTTGTAATTCCCATTTTTTCACGTTCTGATTCAGGAATTACAGAATGTGTCATTGATGCAGGATGTTGAATGAGTGTTTCAGCATCACCCAAACTAACTGCAATTTTGATTAGTTGCAGAGCATTCATAAAATATTGTGCCATTTCTTTACCGCCTTGGATTTCAAATGAAATAAGTCCCCCACCTGCTTTCATTTGTTTTTTGGCAATTTCATATTGGGGGTGTGATGGATCAAATGGATAGAAAATATTCTTTACCAGTGATGAAGATTGTAGATATGTCACAAGTTTTTGAGCATTTTCGGAATGTCGATCCATTCGGACATGCAGGGTTTTCATTCCTCTTATAATCAACCACGCATCAAATGGTGACATGATTCCACCGACATCTTTTTGAACGGTCATACGAAGATTCATCATATCCTCCGCATCTTGACCTACTAATAAACCAGCAACCACATCACCATGACCATTTATATACTTTGTTGCGCTGTGCAATACATAATCAGCGCCAAAGTCTAGTGGATTCTGTAGATATGGTGAAGAAAATGTATTATCTACAATAATTTTCAATCCATGTTTTTGGGCAACTTTATAAACAAGTTCTAAATCCACAATTTCCATTGTAGGGTTAATTGGTGTTTCTACATATATACAGACTGTTTCAGGTCGGATTGATGCCTCCATCTCTTGTTCAGTTGACATGGCGTTAAAACTATGAGTGATGTTGTACTTTTCTTGCATCATTTCAAGTAAACCAAATGTACAGCCGTAGATACCTCTAGAACAAAGTATATGATCTCCTGTTTTGGTCAAATGAATAAGAATCGCACTAACCGCAGCCATCCCTGACCCAAACGCTAGGGCACTTTGCCCATTTTCAAGTTCTGCAATACGCTCCTCTAAGACTCGAACAGTCGGATTTCCAAGTCGGGAATAGATATTACCTGATTCTTCTCCGGCAAAACGTCGTTCTCCTTGTTCAGCAGTGTCAAAAGCAAATGTAGAGGTTTGATATAACGGAATAGATAAACTTCCATGATGCTGTGAAGAGTCATATCCTTTATGAACAACTACAGTTTCTTTTTTACTATATTTATTCTCCATATTAAGCCCTCACTTCCATGTAATCGCTTTCATTCACTTCTATATTACTCTATTCATTGTTTATTAGAAAGGTAAAACTCCCCTTTTTTCAATTTCTCATGTGTTCATCTTGACACGTAGTGTTTAAGTCGATACAATGAAGGATGTGTAAAATAAAAGCAGCAGTTGTATGGTCTTATTTGTTTCATTTTATTCCTCCAATGATTTTGGATGGGGTATCGTGTAACCCTTGGGCTGCGAGGGCGAAGGTACATGAAAATAAAATGTCAGTTTGATTGGTACATCTGGTCTTATTTTACAACAAAATAAAACCACTAAAAGGAGGACATTCACATGTCTCGTTATACAGGTCCAGCATGGAAACTGTCTCGTCGTCTTGGTCTATCACTAAGCGGCACAGGTAAAGAATTAGAAAAACGTCCTTATGCACCAGGACAACACGGTCAAAACCAACGTAAGAAAATCTCGGAATACGGTTTACAATTACAAGAGAAGCAAAAGCTTCGTCACATGTATGGTGTAAATGAACGTCAATTCCGTACACTATTTGATAAAGCTTCTAAATTGCCTGGTAAATCTGGTGAGAACTTCATGATTCTTCTTGATACTCGCCTTGATAACATTGTTTACCGTTTAGGTTTAGCACGCACACGTCGTGGAGCTCGTCAATTAGTAAACCACGGTCACGTTATGGTTGATGGAAAACGCGTTGACATTCCTTCTTACCGTCTTAAAGCAGGACAAGAGATTTCACTTCGTGAAAAATCTCAAAATCTTGATATCGTTAATGAGTCTATGGAAATAAGCAACTTTGTTCCTGAATACTTATCTTTCGATGCAGACAAAAAAGTTGGAACATTCATCAGACTTCCTGAACGCGGAGAATTATCTGCTGATATTAACGAATCATTAATCGTTGAGTACTACTCACGTTAATCTCGTTACTCTGCAAATAATGTTATAAGAAACCTTCAAAACCTTCATAAAACAGGGTTTTGGGGGTTTTTTCTGTAATGTAGGATCAACCATTCATCTTACGATAACTATAAATGAAGGTCTATATTTAGAAATGTGTAGGTAATTTGAAGCTGCTCTATACAAGCATTTCTTGGGAGTTACTTTCTATTTTATGTGTTTTCTATTGGATTTACTTGACGCGTATTGATACAATTTCAATGAGTATGCTGATTAATTCCCTGTTTTTATATCCCTTTTCTAAAATATTTCACACCACGATTAATCGGCTGGATTATTTTCACAAATACTTCCAAAACCACTTGCATCAAATCCACCACTAATTTTTCCCCAACCTGCTATTAGCCATTAGAATCCAAGATATACACGAAATACAGTTGATGAATAAGAAGGAAATGTATTTTCCCTTAAACTTTCACAAACATATAAACTCCTCCCTTATGCACTTTCGCTTAAGATTTTTACAAACATAAAAAGAAGTAACCCAAAACCATACAGTTAATGAATAAGAAGCAATTACATTTTCTCTTAAAAACTCTACAAACATAAAATACCTCCTTTAATAATAATTGTGAGAAAAAACTTGAACTTGTTTCTTTATAGAAAAAAAGTTTCCTAAATGCAACTATAACTTAACATATGTATTTTCTATAGAGAATTCTACAAACATTAAATACTTCCTAAGTTGAAGGTAGTAAACAAATGAACTTGTTTGTATGAGGAATGCAAGTTAAAAGATGCCTCTGACATTCTTGTTTGTTTCAAAAAATGTTACAAACCAAATGAATCAAGACTTAATTTTTATCTCTCATATTATATATTATGAAGAATTGGAGGTGATAAAAAATGAGTAAGAATTATTTACGCTGGTCCGAGATTTCTTATGCAGGAGAAAGGAAACCACCAATTGATTCAGTCACCCCATTGGCAGGATCTTGGCCCCTTTTTTATATTAAGCGAGATAAAGATGGAAACTTCCTTGATCCAAATGGTGGAAAAATGCGACTGCCTATAACACATCCCAGCCGAATTGATTTTGATAACCCGACTTTCGGCTTGAGTG
>NZ_ALJG01000278.1 GCF_000286315.1 Paenisporosarcina sp. TG20
AAACTGCCGAAAGTCGGGCTAGGTAAATAGCATAACTATCTAGTAAAAAGGATCATCAAGTTGTAAAGAAACAACAACTTGATGATCCACTTGATTTCTTTATACAAGAACCGTCCTTGGACCTTTTCTTCTAGGAAATTGATCCTTATCGATGGCATTATCTTCAAATGGTTTTCCAGCTGGTACAGCCCGTTCACGACCCCATGTTCGAATTTGATCAATTTGTTCTGGGCTTGTTTGAGAAAGAGGGACCACATTCTCAAAGAAATTAACAAATGTTTGATCCGTAATAGACTCATCACCATTGATAAAAGCCTGTTTCACTACGTCCCTAACTGCTGCTTCAATATCAGCCCCTGCAAAGCCCTCAGAAAGATGAACAAGTTTTTCAAGTAGAGCTGGATCCACATCTTTTTTAAATCCTTTTTTAATATATATTTGGATAATTTCTTCGCGATCTTTTTGGTTTGGTAAATCAACAAAAAACAATTCATCAAACCTTCCTCTTCTTAATAGTTCAGGTGGTAGCTGTGATACATCATTCGCAGTGGCAACGACAAAAACACGAGCAAGGCTTTCTTGTAACCAAAATAAAAACTGGCCAACTACACGTGTTGAGGTCCCTCCGTCTCCACCTCCGGTAGCACCAGCTAGCCCTTTTTCAATTTCGTCAATCCATAAAACGCATGGTGCAACATGATCAGCTGTAGCTAATGCTTCCTTTAACCTTGATTCACTTTGACCCAAATACTGGCCATGAATAGTAGAAAGATCCAGACGATATAGAGGCAAATTCCATTTAGAGGCAATTGCTTTAGCGGATAAAGACTTCCCGCAACCCGGAACACCTACTAGTAACACGCCACGAGGAGGACGTATTCCTCTTTCACGCAGGTCAGCTGTCAATAGCTTTTCGTTTGCATCTAACCATCGTTTCATCCCTTCTAATCCACCAACTTGATAATCTTCACGTACTTGAACTCTCTCAATCCCTGATATATCAGCAAAGATACGATCTTTTGAGTGCATAAGCTCTTTTAAATCTACATTTTTAATGGACCCATTCGCTAATAAAGTAGCAATGACATTTTCAGCTTCAATTTGAGTTATTCCTGCTAAAATTGCTGCTGCTTTTTTTTCCTCTTCTTCTCCCCATTCAATCGGTATCTCACTTCGATAAGGAGAAATCTGGCCTTGGATAACTCTTAGCATCTCATCTTCATTTGGTGGTGCTAAAGTAATAGACATACCTAGACGCTGCAATGGACTCCAAATAGGATTATTGGTAATAACAATAATGCTCCCACCGGTTTCAGTTGCCATCATGCATAAATCTTGAAATTGTCTCGACGTAGGAGTATCGTCTTGAATGTCTTGGACCTCAGTGAAAATAAATGTTACGTTTTGTTGTTGCGCTATTTTTTGGTTCGCAAAATCTACCCCACCCATAACAGAACGATCATCATTGAGTAGACGATTCGACATTATATCTCTAGTCCCTTGCGAAATTGTATGATAATACACTGGAATTGAAAGTTTTTGTGCAATTTCGCCTGCTATTTCAAGTGCTCTCGATCGCTCTGATGTTCTAATAGAAATAAACGGTATCCTTGCTTTTAAATAACGCTCTAAAATATTTAAACAACTCTGTAAATCATTCATGGCAGTATAACCCTTCTTCTAATAGATTTTTGTCCTAAAGTGGTTGGGGTTGCATTAGTTTCAATAGATTTGTTTATTGATTTAACGGGAGAACTAAATGTATTTTCAATTTGGTCAAAACGCGTGATAGCATTATTACGAAATATGCTAGAGAGCCGTCCAGTTCGGTCACTTGCTGCACTCTCTTCGATAGTTTTTTGTGTGTTTTTAGCATATTCGTGAAGCAAATTACACATAGCATCTCTTACTTCTTCTGGAAATGGAGGCAAATTAGCTACTCTCCTTAAAACAGTTAAACGATTACGAGCAGTTAAAAAACCTTTTACAATTGCCGTCTCGTTGCCACGTGAGTTATTTAACTCCTTTTGAAGATGATCAGCTGTATGGCGAAGACGAATATTGAGGACTTCATATAGCCCACTCGTCAAACGTTCTGCCACACCCTTTGTCCAAACAATAGTTCCTTTCTCCATAGCCTGTATAACCAACTCGTCATTTTTCCCTTCTTTAAATTGCTCAAAGCAGTCGATCCACTCAGAATAAGTTGAAGGTGCGCTCATAGCAATTTGGTGCTCTTTCTTTTAATTAAACTAGTTGGCGGTTTCAAATCCCACTCAGGAAATTGTGTGGTGAGTACCATGTTCGTTGTTTCTTTTTCAACCTCAAGAAGAACTTTATTAAAGGAACTTTCTTTAGTCTCTTTTAACTTAATACTATCTAGTAATCCTGTTTTATTTATTTCTTGATCCATCGTTTTTCCTCCTTTAGTTAACAATTGAACGTGCAATATCGTGCCTTGAAAATGAATACTGCTCCGATGTGATGGAGTGTAAAAGATTGGTTACAAGTTCTGCATTTTGATCCTCTTTTATATACTCTTTTCTCCAATCAACCGTGTCAGCTAAAGTGGCACGTAGTTCCTGAAGACAATGATCTAACAGATTTGCAAATTTTACTTTTACAGCATCTTTTCTTTTTTGTGTATTTCTCTTACCTAAATAAAAGTAAACAAAACAAGAGACTGAAACTATGAAAAGGAATAGTGTACTAATGCTCATAAATGCAGGTTCATTAAATCCTGCAAATACGGTTAAAGCACTTCCAGCCAAAGCTGCCAAATACTTAAATTCCAGCTTCACCTGTTTCATGGCGTCTGTTTTACGAGTCTTTATATGATGTTCCATTGATTGAACTAATTCTTGTTCATTCGATCCATCTTTCGTAACGCCCCTCCACTGATCAATCTCTAACTCTATATCCATTGGGACATCTGCACGATTCTCGGCTGTTATATCTTCATGAGCATTTTTTATCCATTCCTTTGTTAAGGCTATTGAAAACTTTTGCGTAGCTAATGAAGCTTGTGAAACCTCAGGAAGCATGGCAAAATTGGTTAGTAATTGAGTAAAGGATACTCGCTCTTCAAGTGCCTTTTCATTATCAAATAAGCTTTGAGCCTTAGTTCGATCACCATTTTCTTGGATTATTAAAGACAGTTGTCTTTCTTCTTTTCTAAGAGGAAGCTCCTCATCATCAAATTTCGACACTAGCTTGTCCAGTAACTCATCTACTGCGTACGCAATATTTTTTGCTGGTGTTATTTCTCTAGTAAAGATTTCGTCAAAAAAAGAATAGATGGTTTGATGAAGTTTTGCCCCTTCGAGAACATTTTTCAAGTTTGACCAAGATGGGCTATATTTTGTTAAATAAGTATAAGAATCTTCATCTAAATGTTGGATTTTTGATTCAAGCGCTACTTTCCATTGCTCGTGCTGATCCTCCACAAAGCCATCCTTTTGTGAAAGTTCTTCGATCCAGCCCGCTACTATTTTCCCACATTTAATACGAGCATCCGGTCCGAATATTCCATTAGTAAAACCGTCGATTAAAATAACAATCTCTCTTTCTAGGTTTTGTGGATCCTGCAGACCAAAATATCGATCAAGCCACTCTCTACTAGATTTATACCTAGCCCCTCTTCGTGTCACTAAGACAAAAAATAATGATGTTTTTTCTTCATCTCGTCGTAGAGCTTCATGCATTGCTTTTTCGGCGAGCGCCTTATTGTCATTCAACCAAGCAGAGAGGGCAATCAAACTCGGAGCTAACCAATACCGTGGAGCTGATAACATCTGCTCTTCAGTAGCATTTTCGATCGTTTCTTTTCTTACAAGGCTTATATCAACCGCTTGTAGTATTCCTGTTACTTTATTGCGAACATCCGCATAATGACCAAACTTCGTCTCTAATTCTTGACGAACTTTTACAATCCTAGTTTCAGAAAGTTGGACACTTTTTTCTAATTCATCTTTTCTTATGAAGTCTTTAAACTCTTGAACAAGTGTGTCTAAAGTAACTTTAGTATTATTGACTTCTTTATTAATTAAATCAACTTGATTTGAAACATAATTCATTCCACCATTTAAAGTAATGATCTGATCACTTAAATTATTGGTCTCATTACTTATACTAACAAGTTGTCCTTCAATCCATCTTATATCAGCCGTATCAATAATTTGCTCTGAACTCATATCCTTCTCACCTCTTTATCACTGATACGTCACCATTGCTGGAAACCGCTCGTAGCATGTCACTGTAAACCTCGATAAAGTCATAGCTTGGATGTTGCGCAATTACTCTGGCCCGTTCCATTGACTCTGGTAGTGCTTCACCTTTTTTGTAATGATTGATTATTTCTAATTCCGTATTTAATGTATGTACCTCATAGGGATGACCTAAATAACATAGGGAAATAATCCCCACAGGAAAGTGGTATGGATTTAAATCAGGAAATTCGCCTAGAATCGCTTCTTTTAATTCCTCTATCAGTATATGACTACCTTTTACTCCACCGGCATCAATTTTTTTAATGGCATTGACATAGCTACTCGATCGTTTTTTACGTAGGCGTTTTTCTAAAGCTAGACCCGTCAAATTGACAGTTGTACGAGTTACTTCAGGAGTGACACTTAAGTCAACTCTCTGAGACGTATCTGGTTTCGTTTTAATCATTGGTCTTTTCATTTGATTCCTCCAGTCTTCAATAAATATGATGTAATTATTAATTAATGCAAAAATCAGTTTTTTAAAAATAGATGTGTGACTATTACGGGTACAAGCAGTCTAATTTGCTTCTATAAATCAACTAGAAGCAGAAATTCCGAATGAATATTAATTAAAAAACGGTCCCTCCTCCATACTAATAGGAGGGATCATTTCTATTGGATTTTTACAATGACATTAAAATTTATTTTTACCCCTATACACAGCCCTAACAATAAACTCAACATCTTGAGTTGAGTTGATAAGGACGACCTATGCGATCATTATCTACGTCGTTGCGTTTCCAATATATCAATTTTCACAATTTGATACATTTCACCTTCAGGTGCGTGAACTTCGTATCTTTTATTACGTTTGTAATTGGTAACAACGTCCAAATGGTTAGTAAAATCAAATTCTTCAAAAGTTGTAATGAACGCAATATCGCCCTGAATATCATACTCAATAATTGAATCTTCTAGGAAATCATAATGATAATAATCTGTTCCAATATCGCCAATAAATTCTTCAATTTCATTACGGGCAATGGTGTCTTTCGATAAATAATATTCTACCTGGTTAAAATCTTTTGAATTTAACGCCTTTTCATATGCCGTTCTAAAATTCCAGAAGAATTCATCTAATAGTTCCTCATTAAAGCTATCTGAATTCTCTTCTGATTGATCCTCATCCTCTTTCTTCTCTTCAGAGGTAACGGGAGAAATCTCAGCTTTCTCTTTAGGAAAACGTAAAGCAATCATCTCCCCACCTTTAGCTGATACCTTAGGTGTTTTAATGATATTACCTTCTTCATCCTCCATTTCAGCATAGATGACAAGAGTATCACCCTCGAATATTGGACCAAGTACTGATAAATCTTTCACAGTTTTACCAGTCGGTTTATCATCTATAAAGACAACAGCACTTTGTTCGGTAGATGTTATCATGCTAATCAACCCTGATGTTAAGTATTCAATGACATATTCTTCTGTCCCGGTGAAGAAGTATTCTTCTTCATGAGAAGTTTCGTATACATCAGATTTCAAGGAAATAGTACTAGTATATAAACCAGGCAAAAATTTACCTAGACTATTTTCGCCAACTTTTAAATCAAATGATTGATCTGCTATTTGATAAGATGCGTTTTCCATATCAATATTTATTGCTACATCTAATGGGATAACCTGTATCTCATAAGATGGGTACATTCCAAAGAGTGTTTCTTGATTTAATTTTAATAAATCTGTGCCATTCTCATGTTTTATAATTTGTTCTATACCATCTTGAGAAAGAGCTCGAGCTGCCTCAATTACTCTACCATTAAAGGAATCAATATCCTGAGAGGTTAAATATGTCATAAATGATTGATCATCTCTAATAATGTTATCTGGTATGGTTAATTCCGCCAAAATGGAATTACTATTTCCACTGGACATAGCAGTTTGAAAGGATCTAATTTTATTCTCTGGCGAGGTCTTAGCTTCAATAGTATAGTGACCTGCAATTAAGCCTATACCTACTATTCCAACCATGATATATACTAATTTTTTTTTGAATGACATGACTTTTTTAGGTTTCACATGCATAATAGGATTATTATTATTTTGGATTGAATCCTGTTGATTTTCTAGACCTTTAGCTGCTCCACATTCCGGACAAAAGTTTTGATGACTAGCAAACTTTGACCCACATTCTTGACAAAATAGTTCCACTTGAACACCTCCTATAGTTCTGTTGTAGAAATAAGTTCATGGACCAACCAATTTCCATTCACTTTTTTGATAATAGTGACAGTACGATAACTTTTTTCACTACTTCGTTCAACCCCATGAATAATAAACTCTTCTTTTGTAGTTACTTTCCATTGGCTATCGCTCATCTTCTTAACTTCTTCAACAACTGTGTCTAAATGCTCTTCAGTAATACCTTTGTCGTAAAGATTCGTGATGAATTGGGCTTGTTCACTCCGTCTAGGTCCGTCTACAGTAATAAGATTAGAGACCAAGGAAAAATCACCTTGATTAATTGCTGCAACACTCATCGAATTGTATTGATAAAAAAACAACTGAATATCATCCGTTATATTTTCAGCATTTTCATCTTCATCTCGACTAGTAGATTGTTCTTCTTTCTCATCTGTTACTCTAGTAGTTTGATAAACTTTATTTGAACCTTCAATCTTTTTAGAATACGATATATTGCTAGAGTTCCAAGGAGCAGAATATCCATAAACTAACCATTTATTCTGGTTAGCATCAAAAACAAAGTAGACAATCACTTCTTCTTTTACATCTGCCATTTCAAGTGTTTCTGAATTATAATATTCATCCCCATGCGTAACAATTTCCGCATTTAACCGTACCGAATACCCGTCTTCACTAATCTCGATTGATTCTTCATCTAAATTTATTTCAGACAAAGCACCTTTGTAAAAACGATCCCAATAAATCATCGATTCTATCTCGTCTTCTCTTGCGCTAAGCATTTCATCCGTCAATGTGGTATATACTTTTGAATTACGGGTCCCAGTTGCTTCAGTTGTTTCTTCTCCATATAGTAAAAGTTGTTCAATTATGGCACTTTCTTGTTCAGCTTCCAACTTGGTAATAGAGAAACTCATATGATTTTCTATTATAGGTGTCAATTCTGATAGTTGAACACCCCATGGGAATTGTTGTTTTGCTTGTGCATTTTGACTGCCGTCAAGAAGCAAGGGACCGATTTCAGGCGAGTAACCATTTTGATCTACCAAGTATTCTTGTCCATTTATTAAGATAGCACTTTGGTTATGCTTAGCTTCAACGTAATTTTGAAGTTCAAATGTAACGGTATCTAAAGGCATTACTTCTTGTATTTGTGTTAATTCTTTATCCTTTTTTTGATAAACGGTTAATTCAAAAGGATGATTAAAAGTGGTGAAATCACCTTTATATATAAACTCCGCTTTATGAATACCTGGTGGAATATTTGAAAAGATATACTCTTCACGATCATTTGCTTTACCGCTATAAGTCTTTTCCCCAATTTTAATCGTCAAGCCATCATAAGGAAAATAGTATGATAAGTCCTGCGGCGTTACTACAATTTTATGGGCATTAAACAGCCCCATAACTTTTCCGGATTTCTCAATAGACAAAATATTTTCCAACTCGTTTGGTGTAATGTCTTGATATAACTTGATAAATGCTTTTGCTTCATTTTCAGATAATTGTTGACCAGATGAAAGAATAACTAGTTTAGACAATATTTTTGCATCCTCCGTTTGGAGTGCTTCTAAAAATTTGGCTACAGTAGATTCAGCAGATGCTGTTTTCGTGCCCCAGAAAGAAACACCCATAACTCCAACAATCAAAAATATGGTTAATATTGAAAGAACCTTTCTCTTTAGAGACATCTTTTTACCGCTAACACTTGATGCTTTTTGAGTTACAACATTCGGCTTTTTATCAAGTGAAGAAACTGAAAAAGTATTTCCGCATTGAACACATACTCTGTTGACTTCATCGTTGGAATGTCCACAATCTACACAAAATTTCGTCATGATACCTCAACACTCCTGTTTATAAAAAATATAATAACTCTTGAAATTCAGTAAGATACTTACCAATCGTTGAATCAACAAATACGGAAATAATGATAGATAAACCTATCGGGAAGAGCACGATATATATAAGAAATGCGTACAAAGCATCCAACGATTTCGATTGTTTAGATAATAATGTAGAAATAACGTAGAGTGGCATCACGAATAAACATAAGAGAATACTAATTGATAAAATAGCGTTTCCAATAACAAGAGAATCGATGAATAATAAAATGTAAGCAACAATGTTTAATAAAATGAATGGAATTGTAAATGTACCGATTATTGAAGTGATATTTTTAAATGGTACTTCCGGACCGAAAAATTTAGATAGTATATAAATGATTGAGATAGATAATAATAAGATAATTGAAAGAATCAATGTCGAACTAATAAAAAGTTTGATGAAAGAAGGCGCGATACTCTCTACTTCAAACGTAGCGTCTCCACTGAATGGTTGCATAACTAAAGACATGTTTTTATAAATTGACAGTGATACTAGTAAAGATAAAATAACAACAGATATAATTGCATTAATAAAGTTAGCTTCTGCATGATTGAAGATTATAGATGGCTTTTTCAGATGTTGTAAAAAATATGACCAATACTGCTTTGATGTTTCTTTCACCTTTTCTAATTGAGCATTTGGTTCAGTTGGAATTTGGTGATTTTGTAATGGAGCAGAAGCAGTCGAAGCTTGTGATAGATTAGTATGGAACTGACCTTCTTCAACTGTTGCACCTAATTCATTATTAGAACTAGCTGGAATCATTGAATTTCCACATTTACCGCAAAACTTTCCTGATTCTTGTTCATGGCCACAACTTGTACATTTCATTTTATTACCCCCAATTTTTTAAGTTTTTTATTTCAGAAAAGATAATATATTGGTAAAAAAGCCCGAAATATAGGTTATTCTATCTAATCTAAAATAAATACTTAATACCTATTATATTTGATTAATCTGTAAATAAACAGGTAAATAATGAGACAAAAAACGACAAAAAACGACAAAGTAGTTAAAAACCAGTCGAATTCAGGGTATTCCCCATCTACAATTGGGCTATACACGCCATAGTCTCTAGACGGTGATCTTTCGCCAAGAGGTTAAAAGCAACATTTAGTATTGTGAAAAGATCGATATGATGTTGTCCCGTAGAACCCGGTACTCTCTCACCCGTCTAGGGCCATTTGATAACTTTGAAGCATACTGCTTGGGATTGCCGAGAAGTGTCAGCCATACTTTGAAACACTGCTACTCAATCAGCATCGACTACTAGGACGTGGTGTTTAACATTGATTATCCAAACGAAAATCCTCGATATAAAAAAATAAGCCTCGAAAATTCAAATTCGACAGCTTCGCTATAATCTACATAGTAAGTGTTTTCATAGAACATCTCTGATAGAGTGGTAACTCAGAATTTATGTACAATACACCAAAATAAAATTTCCCAATCCGTGCTAAACCTTCTCAACTGAAAACTCTTCCGCTTGAGTTTTCAGTTGAGAATATGCAAAAAAGCGATGTTTCTACTTATAGGGTACCTTTTATATATCACATCGCTCTTTTAATTTCGCACGGTTATTTAACTAAATGACGAGACTCTTTTACTCCATTTCCACAATGTAGCCCTCAGAAATACCTTGTTCAAATTGCCAATCTGGTCTAGAAATTCGGACTGCAGGTACTGAAGGTCCTTCAGATCTTGATTTGAAATATAGAAGTTCATTCATATCAATAGAGTGAAAAAATATAGTTTTATCTCCTGAATCGTATGTTGTAATATATTTGTCCCCACTAAATTGGTTCATAAAGTTTTCTTCAAAAGAATGTAAATTCAATTGATAATATATACTGACCAACTTATCATCTCTAAAACCTAAGCTGATATCCTCATATACGTAATACCATTCATATTCTGCTACTTCAAAATGTTTTTCTTTCGGTAAACCAAGCAAGCTCTCTACCTCTAAAATAGGTTGTCCTAGTGTTATATTTTTAATGAAAAATTTTCCACCTTCATACTTGAAGATACTGTTATCTTTAGCAGACTCTCCATTTGAAAAAGTAGTTGTTACTTTACTTTTATCTTCGTTTTTATAAAGGGTATAAGATCCCTCTTGAATACCCCACCCTTGTGTTCCTTCAAAAGAAACATTAGCAGTCACATCAATATTATCTTCATTTAACTTAATTTCAATTTCTCCTTTATTTCCAAAACCGTCTTCACTGTAAACTAATCTTCCTTCATTGTTTTCAAACAAAATATTGTCATCCACAGACGCTATGTATTTGTAACCATGCGACATATAGTCAATTTGAACTTTGGCTTTATTTCCATATATTTCTTGTATTCTAATAGACATATAAGGTTCATTTATCTCTTTCTTTTCTTTCCATTCTCCATCATAGTTTTTCAAGCTAAAACCTTCTGTAGGATCTATATTATCATTTTCATTTCTCACTACTACTTCTTCAATACCAACTTTTGTTTCAGTTTGATTTGTATATTTGCCAAATTCAGCTTCAGCAAAATCGTCTTGCTTGCTACTACAACCAGACAGTAAAAAGGTCAAACTAAATAATATAATATTAATTTTTCTTACTCGCAATAGAATACCTCCTTATATCACATCAAAACAACAGCACATTCACAAATAGTACTGTTATTCTATTATGGTAAATATCTGATTTTATTTTCTGTGACTTATATAATTCCCTTCTCTACTAATTGCTTGAATTTCTTTTTGCTCTCCTTGACCATTGGTGAATATTAAATAGATTTCACCTTTAGTTAATACTTCTATTCGATTCGGTTTTTCTTTAGTAATACGCACCAATACACATCTAATATATCGGCTACAGCACAACGCTAGTGGGTACCGGTTTTTTTTATTTCCTTTTTTTCAATCGATAAAAAACCTCATAATATCTTCTTCTGTTTTCAAGATTTTATCTTCTTCGACAGATAGGTCTTGAGCTAGAAGGATACTGTTTCCAAATCTCGTGTCTAGGTTAAACTGTAGGTCAAAGGCTGCGTGGATTATGCCGCCTAGTCTCTCATAATGTTCCCGGATTTTCGTTACAATTCGAGAATACTCTTCTTCTAATTCTTGTTTAACCTTTGCGTAATACGCATCCAACTTTGCTCGGAACTCAATTTCTGCAGTCCCTATTTTCCCTTTTGCAATCCCCCACAATACATCTGTTGCAATCGTACCAATTATCGCACCCAGTATAGGAATCGGTATTAGGAACTGGCCTAGCCCTGCTCCAAGTGCTGCTATTCCTGCATCTAGACAGACTACTTGTCCTTGTTCAATAAATTCATCTAAGTTGATCTCGTTTTCTGAGTATTGACCAATCAAACGAGCCATCCCCCACGATGCAGACGCAACAGCACCTGCCATTGGTGCTGACATATCTGTTAAACGAGTAGCAGCATAAATTGCTCCAGCCGTAACAGAAGCTTTTCCGGCACCTTTAGCAGAGTCTATCCCTACCTCTTTCCATTCTTCTGATGCAAATTGATGGATGGGAATTCCTAGTTTATGCTTTTTATAAACGGCTGTTGCGAAAGACATTCCTCCACCAACTAGTCCTGCAATACCAGCGACTTTTAAACCTTCATTTAATGAAGGTTGCTTCAGTTCATTTAATCGATTTTTTTCTTCTTCGGTCTTTTTACGAATTTCTGATTTTTTCTGATCATTTGTTTGCATGATGTTTTGTTCATGATCATTCAATGTATCGTGAATTTTACCGAGTTGAACATCTCCATAATTCGATATAGACCCGTCCACCACTTGACCAAATGGCTTACCTGTCCGTTCTTCAATATCCTTTATTTTCTCTAAAATTGAAACAATGCTACGAGCATTTAAACCCTCAACTTGTTCTCCTTGATATATTCTTTGAATAATATCGTATTGATCTTTTGGCAGTATATATCTAGCTCCGCCATCCGTAAATCCATCGTATTTTTCTAAATGTTTGATCACATGGTCTAGAGAATTATTTGTACCATTAATAAATTTTGATTGAACTTTTAATCCATTTAAAATGTAGTCCTCAGGAGCAGTTCTGGCAACACCGTCAAAGGTTGCAATTCTCTCATTACCATTAATAAATTCGCGAGCATTTCGTATATATACCTCTACTTGCTCTGCGACTTCTCCATGTTTTGTACGTTCACTCCCTAGTATTCGCGCAGGATTTGAGAGAAAAGTGCGCACTTTACTTACTTCTGTAAGGGCATCCATGAATCGTTCATCTTGAATAGACAATAATTCTTTTACCAGTATTCCTTGCTCTAAAATTTTTACTTGTACGTCTTTCAAATTTTTTTCCACTACATGACTTACCGTAGAAGCAATCGTTTGAAAACGAATTGTCTCAGCACTCATGTTAAATTACCTATTTTTTTGTTAATCATCTTAGAAAGAGCATTTGTTATATTTATAATTAATCCGATTTCCTTTTGCTGATCAGATGTAAATGATTTGAATGAAACAACCCCTGAGGTCTGGTCAGCAAAACGTGTAAATTGTTTTTGTAAGTTAGTCGAAAGCTCCACCGTTTTTTGATGAAGTTCTTCCATTTCTTCTATGAATCCACGCAATAGCAATGTTTCACTTTCAATTTTAAATCGTTCCGAATTAGCTTTAACTGCTGCATTCTTGTTCTTTTTGTTTGCATATAATCCACCACCGACTAGCGTAACTGCACCAACTCCCCATCCAATAGGTCCTGCTAAACTTAGTAATGCTGTTCCTCCTGCCATTCCACCACCTCCAGCAATTACCGCTCCACCACCTAACCAAGCTAGTGCTGCGTTTGTAGCTGCTGCCCCACTTAGTAGGAAAATTGGTGTACCAGTTGAAGCAACTCCAAAAGTAGTTGCAATTGCCAAGGCTGCAGTAGGAGCTAAGGCTGCGGTTGCAACACCTGTTGCTACACCTAAAGCTACTCCACCACCTGAAATTCTTTGAGCTACTTTTTCATCGTATTCAATTTCCATCAATCCATAAAAGTGCTTAAGGCCCAAATGAATTTCATGAAGATCTTTTTCAAAGGATTTAGGGGTATTAGCTAATAAGTTTATGTAAACTTCTATATTTTCCATAACTTCCACACTTACTACTCGTATAGCATGAAGTTCTACCATTTTATTTTGCATTGCATCTCCTGCAATATTATAGTAATTTATAGTTTTTTTAAGGCTTTCTACAGCTAATTTTTTCGATTTCGAATTAAACATGAAAGATCCCCCAGTGCTAATTATTTTATTATATATTTCCTTTTTTCTAAGTTTACTAATTGAATTACTTTACAAAAACCTTAAAAATTAGACCATTTATCTTTTTTTTGTGAATATAAACAAATAAGAGTCACACAATATAATGGTTACTTTCTTGCCTCATTTCCTGAATCCATTATTCATTTTAAGTAGCCCTAATAAACTTGTTTCACTTCACCAAATCCGACAAATTCACAATCTTCATTTCATTTCACTCCATGCCATGTACTCCATCAATTGCATCAGCTGGAATTGTGTTTTGACCGACTTTTCTTCTGTCCATTCTACTAAGTGTACATCTAAAATATATTTAAAACTTCCTGGGTTTAACATCACGATTACTGTATCAGTTCGTTGTTGTTTCTCAGAATTAAATGTACTTTAGCCTTCTTGATCTTATTAATATACGGTCTCTTCAAAAAATCGACCATCCACAATAAACCTTTCTCCCAATAACTTTTCTCTCAATACCTCTATCCCGTCACCCCACACAAATTAATATATGCTTTTCCTAATTTCTACATATTTCCAAAAAATCCTTTAAAAAAGAAAAATAAACTTCTCAAATGTGTACATTTTTGACATCTCCCTTGGCCAAACAAGTTCGTTCTTGGGTAAACATGATTTTCACCCGTTGGAACGATTTATGGGAACCCCCTAACTGTTGTTACCTAGGAATAACCCTGATGATGTGCACATTGGCTAGGGAGTAAGAAAATGATGAATTTTGAAGAAGTGTGGAGCAATACGAACCGATGATTTATGCGTGCATACGGAAGTAGCGTATTGACAAAAATCATGAGTCGATTATTCAAATTGGGTGAATCGAGCTGTTGAAAGCTTAGCTGAGATTTGTTAAATGGGATTTTACTCCTTTTGCTTATCGGAGTATTTATGGCAGTTTGTTGGATGAATTGAAAAGCGACGCTAGAGGATAGTTTGGTTCCTGCAGAGGATCAAATTGAACAGATGGTAAAAAAACATGTTCAGTCGATGGATATTGTGTCGAATGGTCTGAACAAGTAATTGAGGTTTCGTCACAGTTACAGCTGCATGAACAGCAACTGATTCACTTTTTATTTGTCGAAGGGTGTTCGCTGGCTGAGGTTGTCGTACACTTAGGCGTTTCGAAGTCTTGCGTCAAGAAAAGAAGAGATCGCACTTTAGATACTCTGAAACAAATTATAACGAATCAATAGTAGCACGTAAAAATGCCCACCTTTGAGATAGGTGGGCATTTTTGCGATAATTAAAAACTAACATACGATCAAGATTTCAAGCTTTCAATATCTATAAACGTCATCACAGGTTCCACCAATTGGTTCATAATAACAATGTTGTTTATATTGACCTGCAAAAGGTTGATTGTACCATGTTGGAGGGCAAGGTCCATATGGATTAAAGTACCAAAGTGCATATTTCCCCGGATGTTTTCCCCAAAAATCTAAAGTCTGTTTTGCTAATCTTTTTTCAACTTCTCTTGCTCTCTGATAAAATAGATTACCTTTTTGAACAGCTTCGAAAGAATAATTTCCTCCTTGTATATGAAAAATGACATCCCTAACTGTTCTTACATCCTTAAAGTCTAAACAATCGGATCGAACACGATTAACAATTACATTTCCAACATATAACATTCCTTGCTTTCCTTCACCTTCGGCTTCTGCTCTCATCATCCTTGCCATTAGCTCAACGTCTGAGTCTCGATACTTTACTCTCGGCATTTATTCACCTCTATAATATAGTATGAAAAAAGTCGAATAATTAGAATCTGATCTTTAACATGGCTCGTAGCTTGTTGTTTCTTCTTCAAGTTTTTGTACACCCTTTTGCCTTGATTCCATTTGAATGATAAGACGGTTATTTTCAACTTCTAACATTTCATGGCTTAACTTTAATTCGAGAATTTCACAATTTACAACAACTTCGCTCGATTGCTGCCCCAGGGTCAGACTCAAATGCTCCTCAATTTGTGGCTGCCCCACACGCCGACAATAAAAATTTTTATCATTTTTCTAAAATGTGTGGATTTTTGACATTACCCATAGCCAAACGACAAGTTTGCTCTAGCGAAACGTCACGTTTGGCTAGAGTAAACATGATTTCGACCCATTGGACTCAATTTTTTGAATCTCCTACACTGTTGTTACCTAGGAATAACCCTGATGTGCACATTGGCAAGGCAGTAGGATAATGACGAATTTTGAAGAAGTGTTGGAGCAGTACGAACCGATGATTTATGCGTGTTTACGGAAGTTACGTATATACAAAAATCATGAGTCGTTTATTCAAGTTGGGCGAATTGGATTGTGGAAAGCTTGGCTACGATTTGATGAAACAAAAGGGGATTTTACGCCTTTTGCTTTCCGCAGTATTTATGGCAGTTTGTTGGATGAGTTGAAAAAAGCGACGCTAGAGGATAGCTTGGTTCCTGCTGAGGATCAAATTCTTGAACAGATGGTAAATAAACATGTTCAGAAGATGGATTGTATCGAATGGTCTGAACAAGTGATTGAGGCTTTGTCACAGTTAAAGCTGCATGAACAGCAACTGATTCACTTATTGTTTGTTGAAGGGTGTTCGCTTGATGAGGTTGTCGTTCACTTAGGGGTTTCAAAGTCTTGCGTCAAGAAAAGAAGAGAACGTACTTTGGATAAACTGAAACAAATTATGACGAAGTAATAGTAGCGAGAGAATCGAGTAGGAGGGAGTGAT
>NZ_ALJG01000279.1 GCF_000286315.1 Paenisporosarcina sp. TG20
GAGCTTTGTCCTGAGTCCTGTAATTTCGTATAAATGAAGATATTTACTGCGATAGTCTACATAGGTTTGTTCATCAATTCCTAAGTCTTCTTCTTTAAATTCAAATTCTACAAACGTTTTAAGCTTTGTTAGGACTTTTGTTAAATCACGGAAAGCTATAATGAATTCTTTTTGTTTTGTTTCACCTTCAAGATCATCAACGGCTTGAGGCGAGTCTGCAATGTTTATCATTACATCTAACTGGTCTTTAAAATCGGCTAGGTACTCCTTATATTCTTTCATTAATACAACGCCCGTATCACCAGTTTGAGAGAACAATCGAATTGCTTCGTCTGTAGCGTCTTTTAAATTACGATAACAGACGATATTGCCGTACACTTTCTTTGGACCTTCTACTCGATTAGTGCGTGAAAAAGCTTGGATTAAGTTATGGTGTTTGAAGTTACGATCGACATAAAGTGTGCTGAGTGTTTTCGCATCGAAACCAGTTAGGAACATATCGACAACAATTAGCAAATCTATTTGTGACGTTTTCACTTTCTTTGAGACATCCGCAAAATATTGTGAAAACGTATCTGTTGAGAAGTTCGTGCCGAATTCCCCATTATAATCTGTGATGATACGCTCTAAAGAATGCCTAGTATGCTCTTGATTTTCAACACTCTCTTCATTAGTTCCATATGTGAAAATGGAGGTTATCTTCAGAGATGTGTCCAGTGTCTTGAAAGCATTGTAATATTTAATGGCAGCTGGAATACTTTCAGCAGTAAGAATAGCTGTGTATTTTTTACTGCTCGTTTTATTCCCATGTATGTCCGTAATATGTTTGGCAATCATGTTAATTCGAGAATCGGCCATCCATAGTTCTTGTTGATCAATACCAGGCGCTTTTGTAACATCGTCTACGCCTTCTTTGCCTTTTATCGTGCGAATATATTCAACTGAAAAGCCCAATACATTGCCGTCATTGATGGCATCTTTTATAAGGTATGTATGAAGACAATCGTTAAACAAATCTGAGGTTGTACGGCCATCTTGGCTTTTATTTGCCACAAAGCGCGGTGTTCCTGTAAACCCAATATATTGCGCTCGGTTAAAGTGTTTTTTTATGAGCCGATTCATTTCTCCAAACTGTGAACGATGACATTCATCAATGACAAATACAACTTTGTCATTTTCGTAGCGTTTCATGATGCTTTCGTATCTTGGATTCTTCACAGCATTCGCCATCTTTTGAATGGTTGTGATGATTCGTTTGCGTAATGGATCTTGTAGTTGCTTCACCAATACATCTGTTTTGTCTGTTGCGTCTACGGATCCTTTTTCAAATTTATTAAATTCCTGCATCGTTTGTGCATCAAGATCTTTGCGATCAACGAGGAAAATCACTTTTTTAATCGATTCTTCTTGAGATAGAAGTTCACTCGCTTTAAATGAAGTAAGGGTCTTACCGCTCCCGGTTGTATGCCATACATAACCGTTTTCTTCCTTCTGAAGAGCTTGTTTTAAAATACGCTCCACTGCATAGATCTGATATGGACGCATCACCATTAAATGCTTGTCCGTTTCGTTGATGATCATGTATTTGTTAATAAGGTTTTGTATCAATTCAGGTTGGAAAAATGACGCCGTAAACTCATTAAGCTCTGTGATGCGTTTATTTGAATCATCGGACCAGAAGAACATGTGACTCTTCATTGGTTCGCGATCAGAGTTTGCAAAGTACTTGGTATCCACACCATTTGATACAACAAAAAGTTGTAGATAGTTAAATAAACCACCATACGAATCTTTACGGTAGCGCATGATTTGGTTAAAGCTTTCTGCAAAATGAAGTCCACGACGTTTTAACTCAATTTGCACAAGTGGCAAGCCGTTAATGAGTAGCGTAACATCATAGCGATTTGTATATCTTCCTATTACAGTTGTTTGATGCGTTACTTGAAGATGATTGTTCTTGTAATTTTGTGTATCAAATAGAACCAAGTAAAGTGTGCTATCGTCATCGCGTGTGATCGTTTCTTTATCACGGAGGATTTTGGCAGATTCAAAAACGCTTTTCCCTTCAATTTTCAAGAGCAAGCGTTCAAATTCTTTATTTGTTAATGGAGTACCATTTAGATTTTCTCTATTGATGCGGTTAATTTGGTTGCGAAAATTTTGTTGTAACTCTTTAATAGAAGGTATTGAAACATTTTCATAGCCTAATTGAGTGAGCTGACAAATCATTTCATTTTCCAGTTGTTGTTCGGATTGATAAGCCACGTAATTTACCCCCTCAATGGCTGCATATGTATTCCCATAATTTTACCACAAAAGAGTATATTGTAATAGTTGTTGACTATCATTCTTATTTAAAATGCGAATTTATGTAGATTGACTAATTATTTAGCAACAAACCTATTAAATTAACGTACTTCCATCTCAACAATCTATTTCCCAACTAAAACAAAAACATTTCCATCTGGAGCTTGCATGACTGCTACATATCCCCCTTGAGGATTCGGGAATGGTGTACGAATCCACTGGACTTCAAGATTTAACTTTAATGATTCAAATGTTTCTCGAACATCTTCAACTACAATTTCCGTCTCGACAAACTTAAGATTTGGATTGTTCTTTAGTACCAATTCAGCATCACCATTAGGATATTTCATCCCAATCAATCTCCACTGTTTTTCTACGTCTTGGAATGTTTCCCACGTTTTCTCTAAACCTAGGGATTGATAAAACTCCACAGAATTTTCAATATTCTCTGTGTAAATAGCCACACACTCAATTCTCTTCCAGATAACAACCATCACCTTCCTAGAACGTTTGAACCTATATTCTTCTAAAGTACTTGTCTTCTTATTAAGTTTGATCACTGTAAAATAACTTTAAGAATATTTTACCACATCATCACATTATGATTTTTTGTTTTATTAATAGTAAGAACTACAAGTAGCGACCGAAATTGCATCTTCGGTCGCCTTTTTTATAAATAGAAGAGTCTATTCCCTCGTAACCCAAAAGCTAAATTCCTCTGATTGGTTTTGTTTTTAAAGAATCTTTAGGTCACTAGAACTATCTAGTATTTAATTCCATTTGCTTATAGTGTGTGAATATTTTACCATTTCAAGAAAAAACTTATTCTATCATCAATTGCTACCATCCATTCTGACCTAAAGATCAATTTAACATTGGTTCCATTGGTTGATAGAAGTTCTATTCATTTTCTATTAATATTAGTAATAGTTAGAATTTTACATTAAATAAAATTGGAGGAATGTGTAATGAGAAAAGTGGTAAGCGGTTTATTGGCAGCTAGTTTAATAGCTTCTGCCCCATGGTCTTCAGTGGTTGCTGAATCACCAAAAGTCACATATGTAAATGCACTTGAAGAACAGGAAGGTAGTAAATTCAACAGCGAAAATTATGATTTCACAAAGTTCTCCGCCATCTCTCCTAAGCTTCAGGAGATTGCCAAGTCTTCCAACCGTGTCAAAGTCGAGGTGACTGGTACGTCAGCTGATGGGCACCCATTGTATGTTGTGACGATAGCTGATCCCAAGTTAGGTGGAAAGTTCGGTAAGAATCAAGCATTAAGAAAACAGATGTTCAAAAACCCTGGAAATGCACAGGATTGGGTTGAAAATAATTCGGACTTTAAAGTACCGATTATGATCAACGGTTCGATTCATGGAACAGAGTTTGTTGGAAGTGATGCAGTACTTCAGTTAATTGAGCGTTTCGCAACGCAGAACGATGAAACAACAACTACCATTCTTGAAAATAATATTCTCATTTTTAATGTAGTTGCTAATCCTGATGGACGTGTTGATGCAACGCGCTTCAATGGAGAAGGAATTGATTTAAATCGAGATTTTATTACCCAATCACAACCAGAAACTCAACAGACCGTGGATTTGATAACAGAATGGAATCCTATGGTCTTTCTCGATACTCATGGATATGTGAAAAACTTTGCAGTAAACAAACAGGGATTAATTGAACCTTGTACTCCCCCGCACAATCCAAATTATGAGTATGACCTATATAATAAATGGGCGTATGGAGCAGCGGAAGCAATGGAAGGCGAAATCATGAAAAATCAAAGTGAATATGAAGGACAGTTGTATCAGGACATGACTGGTACCTATATTCCACAACGTGATGATTCAGCTGGTTGGGACGATTATCCACCGATTTTCACCCCGATGTATGCAATGTACCATGGTGCATACGGTCACACACTTGAAGCTCCGACCAATGATGAAGATGGTGTTAAGTGGATGTATGATGCCATTATGGGTGCACTTCAATATTCTACGGATAATAAACAGGAAATGATTGCGGATCAGATTGAAATCTTCAAACGTGGAATCGATTTTGATCATCCTTTCCATGCTGATGGTTTCTTCCCTGAGGCATATGTACTTCCTGTCAATGAAGAGGATTCAACAGTTACGGAAAAAGCGGTTAATCATTTAATTAAAAATGATATTGATGTTGTACGTGCTTCGAAGGAATTTACAGTAGAAGGTGTCACGTATGACAAAGGTTCTTATATCGTCCACATGGACCAAGCGAAAGCAGGCCTTGCGAATACGATGTTATGGGAAGGTGAAGATATCACAAATGACACACCATCCATGTATGACATTTCAGCTTGGAGTTTGCCACAGTTATGGGGCTTTGAGGCACATGCAGTGTCGAGTAAAGTTGATGTCACTGCCGCTAAGGTAAATGAAGTGAAGGGTCAGGGATCTATATTTGGAAAAGGACCATTTATCATCCCTAACTCTTCTGTTAAAGCAATCGAGCTGATCAACACTTTACTTCAGCAAGGAGTTTCTGTTGAACGTGGAAGCAATGGAGACTTTTATATAGATGCAGAGGCAAACACTATCTCTTCTGCCGTTAAAGCATCAGGTCTTCAGGTAAAGAGCGGAGTAGTACCGACTGAGGTTGAACCGCTTTCCACATTGAAAGTTGCTCTTCTAAGAGATGGCGGGATGGGGAAACAACAAACTCATGCGGGCATGAATTTGGCTCTAGAACGTCTAGGCTTTAATGTAACAGAAGTGACACCTGTAGAAGTGGCTGAAGAAGGGCTAGATTCTTTTGATGCATTTATCTATAGTGGAACTTCCAGTCTAATTTCAACAAGTCTAAGTCCAGCAAGTCTTGAATTCGGTTTCCAAAACAGTGACCAGTTCACAACATTCAAAGAAAATGTAGCAAGCTTTGTAGAAGCAGGCGGTAAATATATTGCAGCTGGTGCAGGAGCATCACATGCAACAAAAACACTTGGTTTGACGGATGCTACCATAAATAGCGGCGGTTATAATAGCAATGGTATCGTCAGTGTTGATTATGCTGGTAGTGGTCTAACAGCAGGGTATGGTACAGACGATGTAGGCTTTGTTTACCGACCAACATGGTACAGCAACGTAGAAGAAAATGAAGTCCACGCAACCTTCGATGATGGAGACTTCTTCGTCGCTGGGCATTGGAAAGGAAACGAAGTGGCAGAAAGCCAACCTGTCCTGATTCGTGAAAACGACCAAGATGTAACATTAATTGGACTCGAAACCACATTCCGTGACCATACGGACTACTTGTACCGCTTGGTTTCAAATGCACTTTATACAAAATAAGACTGACCAGATGTTTTTAAACCTTTCAGTTTTGTATCACACTAAAATTGAAATAGACTTAGAAATTCAATTTTAAGATCATTAGGGCTGACCCAGTTTGGGATTGTGGGATTAGCTCACAACCCATTGAAATAGTTGGCATCCGACAGCTACTTTCGATAAAAAAAGGTAAAGAAAAAGTAAGGGGTTACGTTTCTTATCGCAGGTATTGAAAATATACAGTAAAATGCACCGTAACTTGTATTTCAAGTTACGGTGCATTTTTTGTTGCTGTATCAAGGTCTTTGAATAAATTCCTATCTATTCTGCCATCTAATTATCACCCAAATCCTTACAATTGTTATTGTAATAACGCAAAACCCTCTGTATTTTCGTCTGCAGATTGGCTTGGAGTTTAACCAAATTATACATTGGCTGAATCAATTTGAAGCCTGCAAGACTCTTTCTTTCTGATATTCCTAACGCTTTCGCAATCTGCCAAGCAGCCCAATTACTTACGGCTGGATACAAAATTTTTCCCTTTCTTTGCAAATCATCTAGCGCTCTTACTGTTTCTTCAATATCCGTACTTTCATCAAAACGGTGGATAAAGTAAAAGACAATCCTATCTGTTTTCAACCTGTTTAAACTCTTCTCAACTGCGAAGAAGAGATGCCTTCTTGATGAGCCTTTTTCATGAATTCCGCTGCCCATCGGCAATCCAGTTTTTAAAGTTATCACTACCTCGTCTCTGCAGTCGGATATACACTTTCCTAATATTTCTTCTGCTCTGCCTCCATCGCTTTTGATGTATTTTCATCCGCAATTCCTCCAAAGGACATTGTACCAAAACAAAGAGATGAGACTTAAATTCCAGTTTTCCCCACAGTCTTGTATTCCACTTGTATCCCCCCAGTTATTACTTCACTCCAATGGCTGTCTTTTTTCTGTGTCTACTCCCCGGGTGATCTTCTGTCAGCAGTCCTGTGCTGTTTTCAAATAACTTCTCCCTGAACGTTCCTTGTTCGTATTCTTTCTTGAAAACACCGCGTTTTTGCAGTTCGGGGATTACTAAATTTACAAAGTCCTCCAAGCTTTCAGGGGTGACAAGATGCGCTAGATTGAAACCATCAACACCTGATTCTTCGAATTGGAATTGGATTGCGTCTGCTACTTCAATCGGATTCCCCACCAGGATGTTATCCCGATTCAAAGTCTCGAACCGACCAAGTACTTCCCGTACCGTCAACTTTTTAGGTGCATCCTTGGTTAGGGATGCTGCTCTCGATTGACCATGCTCCGTGTGCTTATATTCAAAAGGGCTATCCAAATCTTTGTATTGGGATAAATCATAACCGCTCGAACCGCCAAACTGGGCCTTGGCCGCTTCAGGACTCCAATATTGGGCTATCTCTTTAAATTTTTCTTCTGCTTCTTGAGTTGTTTTAGCGACAACAACATTAAGGAAGGTAAAGGCCTTGATATTATTAGGATTGCGACCATGATTCTTAGCCCGGCTGCGGATATCCTCGATATAGAACTTTATTTTCTCTGGAGTCTCCCCTCCTATAAATACACACTCTGCATGTTTTGCTGCAAACTCTCTCCCCCGTTCAGAAGTTCCTGCTTGGTAGATAACCGGTGTCCGCTGCAGAGATGGTTCACTTAAATGAGGTCCCTCTACTTGGAAATAGTGGCCATTATGGTTTATTTCATGGACTTTTGATGGATCTACAAGTTCTTCTTCAACAGAATCCACTTTAACAGCTCCATCCTCCCAGCTACCTTCCCACAATTTGTACGACACATCCAAAAATTCGTCTGCTAGCTGGTAACGTTCATCATGTTTAATCATTTCCTGCAAACCGAAATTACGTGCTGCATTTGGCAGGTAAGAGGTAACGACGTTCCAAGCAATCCTTCCTTTTGTTAAATGGTCTAAGGTAGAAAATTTCCGGGCGTGTGCAAAAGGCTGCTCGTATGTCGTACTCACAGTAACGGCAAACGATAAATGCTCCGTCACTGCAGCCATTGTAGGCACGACAAAGGCAGGGTCAATTAAAGGTACCTGCAACCCGTCCCGGATTGCGGGAGTCTTACTGTCCTGATAGACATCATAAATACCAAGTACATCGGCAAAGAATACTGCATCGAATTTTCCTCTTTCTAAAAGCTTTGCCAGTTCAACCCAGTAATCCAAATCTTTATACTGAATATGCCTTTTGCTGCTCGGATGTTTCCAGAGACCGTGGGAATTATGCATCGCGCTTGTCATATCAAACGCATTTAAGCGAATTTGTTTTGCCATTTGTTTACTTCCTTTCTATTTTAAAAACCTTTATTCTGCTTATTTCTTAGGGTTAATTTGATTTGGATTTTATATTTTCTATCAGCTGATCAAGTGTTTTCTTTAGATCTCCTGCGGACACATCCACTGATATTGTCACTCCATTTGAATCTTCTTTCACTGCTTCGTAAACATCGTTCTCATGGTACAGTTTGGTAATCTTTTTAAACGTTTCGTTATCTTTATCCTCTGTTCGTATGGCAAATACACCGATATATGGCCGAGCCGCCTCACTATGAGGATCATCATAGACGAGTGCATCCTCAATCGTCAATCCAGCCATCCCTGCAATACCTCCATTGATTAGAGAAGCTGCAACATCAGGCAATACACGCGCTGTTTGCTGAGATACCATCATATTAAATTTCAATTCTTTCGGGTTGCTAATTATGTCATCTGGTGTCCCGTAGATTCCAGCAGATTCATCTAAAACTATTAAACCTACCGCTTCTAATAGTTTTAGTCCACGTCCTAGGTTCGCCGGATCATTAGAGACACCGATGAGTGACCCCTTCGGAAGTTCGGAAATGTTTTTATATTTTTCAGAATACAGCCCAGTCGGATTAGTGGAAGTAGATCCAATAGGAATTATCCCAGAAACATTGTTTTCAACCATGAACGGAGCTAAAAAAGCCAAATGCTGAAAATTGTTCATATCAATCTCTTTATTAACCAATGCTTTATTTGGTTGTATATAATCTGAAAACTCAACCAATTCGATGTTGATATTTTCTGTTTTCGCTTTTGCTTTTATTAGTTCCCATACAGGGCCATCCGAACCCGTTACTCCTATTGTCACTGTTTCAAGTTCTTCTCCTGATGTACTACTGCAAGCGGTAAGAAAGGTTAATCCAAGAATAATCGTGAATAGTGAAAAGACTGTTTTTTTCATTTGTATTGCTCCTTTGAGATAAGTTTTTGTTTTACCGTCTTAAAACGGCTTTTGATAAAAAGTTTCCTGTGAATTGTGCAATTTGGACAAGAAGTATTAAGATGACGACGGTGACGACCATCACAGAAGTATCAAATCTCTGGTAACCATACGACATCGCAAGGTCTCCTAATCCACCTCCACCAACTGTTCCTGCCATTGCAGAAAAATCAATCAAGCCGACTGTTATAAATGTTAAGCCCAGGATAAGCGGGCCTAGTGCTTCCGGAATTAAGACACCGAAGATGATTTGTATCGGCCTTGCTCCCATTGCCTGTGCTGCTTCGATGATTCCGGGTTCAACAGATATCAAATTGTTCTCAACGATTCGTGCTATTGCAAAAGATGCAGCAATCGTCATTGGAAAAACAGCTGCCATTGTGCCGATAGTGGTCCCTACTATTTCTCTCGTGATTGGGGTTATAGCAACAAGTAAAATGATAAAAGGAATCGGACGGACTATATTTACAATCAAGTTTAGGATATTAAAAACATATTTATTTTGCAGGATATTACCTTCGCGTGTCACGAAAAAGAGCAGACCCATCAAAATGCCAAGGATACTAGAAAATACGAGTGTAAGAATAACCATCAAGATCGTTTCTCCAGTAGCCTCTACAATCCTTGGCCAAAATGTATTCCAGTCAACTCCCATGATGAACCACCTCTCTTACCTCAACTATTTTACTAAGCTCCTCAACCACTTTATCTACTTCACTCTTTCCACCATAGAATTCTACGACCAGACTCCCAAACAGCTGCTCCTGCAACTCGTTAATACTGCCGTAGATTATATTGAAATCAATTTGATGTTTTCTTGTAACCTGGGATAAAATAGGTTTGCTTGAAGCCTCTCCGGTAAAGATGACTCGATAAAGCCGGACAGTCGGATTTTCGTGCAATTTTTTCAGAAGCCGAGGAGATAACTTATCATTCAGCACCGAGCTAATAAAGTTTTTTGTTGTTTTAGACTGTGGGTCGGAAAAAATATCATAAACATTTCCTTCCTCAATGACCTCTCCATTCTCCATTACGGCCATCCTGTCACAGATGGTTCTAATGACGTGCATTTCATGTGTAATGAGCAAAATAGTAATATTGTATTCTTTATTGATTTTTTTTAGCAAATTTAATATTTCACCTGTTGTTTCCGGATCCAATGCGGATGTAGCCTCATCGCATATTAAAATATCCGGAGACGTAGCCAACGCTCTTGCGATTCCCACTCGCTGCCTTTGTCCTCCTGAAAGTTGTTCAGGATAATTATCTTCTTTATCCTCGAGTCCCACGAATTGCAGTAATTCTTTCACACGGCGTTTGATTTCCTGTTTATTCGTTTTTGCCAGTTTTAATGGATAAGCTATGTTTCCAAATACGGTACGGGAATTAAATAAATTAAAGGATTGAAAAATCATTCCGATTCCTCTTCGTAGCTTTCTTAGCTCGGTTGGAGAAATGGTAGAAATCTCTAAATTGTTAACCGTTACCTTCCCGGAGGTAGGACGTTCAAGTAGATTTACCAATCGTATCAATGTGCTTTTTCCCGCCCCGCTAAAACCGACAATGCCAAAAACCTCTCCTTTATTTACCGTTAACGTAACATTTTTCACTGCCTGAACTGCCTTACCTTCTGTTCCAAAAACCTTGCTGACTCCTTCAAACTTAATCACTATTCCTCACCCCTTTTCTTTGTAAGCAAAAAGACATCTTTATTCTGTTTCATTCAGAATAAAGATGCCTTTAGTTGTCTAATCGGCATGGCTATTTAATTTTTGTTATTTCCTTACTTATTCTCACTCGGAGAAGCTGGACGTTTAGATGGAGTAAATCTTCTTTTCTCCGTCGCATCAATCTGCATTATTTCTCCGTTATGTACGTTGATCACTACCGATCCGTACTGTAATTTTTCTATTGTCGATACGATATGCTCTATTTGGGAAGCTTCTATTTTTCCCATACAACTTCTCCCTTCTACTTGATTATTCAACATCACAACTTCGTCAGGAGGCTTTTGGTTATCCAATTAGCTACCCAGTTATTCTTTTGGCCAAATAAAAAACCCTCTTCTAAAAGAAGAGGGTTATGAACACATGTCATTTTCTCTTCTTATCTTTCAAGCGTAAGCTTGATGGATTTGGCACAGTACTCCATGAGTCTGTTGCCGAGGCTTCAAAGGGCCAGTCCCTCCACCTCTCTTGATAAGAATGTATCGTTGATTAAGTTGTAATTAACAATTTACATGCATTTTATTAAACTGTCAATCATTATTTTAAATTTTTTATTAATTCTTTTTTAAACGTACAGGAAAAATGCAAAGTGCTAGAGTCATACTTAGACACTGCAAGTATCTGGATAAACTTTAAGTAGCATAGAACTCATATCATTTCTTTCTTGTTCTTCATTCATTTAAAATTTTAATTGGTCCAGGCGCCGCAAGACTTAGCGAATATAGTCTTCCCTCCGATATTTTGTACGGGAGTGAGCTAACCACCTTTGAACTACCTACTCAATTACTCTTGCACCAAAACAAATATACGTTCTTTTTCTTGATTTCAAACATATTCCTTCAGTTCTATGACAGATCCATCAATAGAGGAAAGTCATACCCTCTAAACGTATTCATGATCCATCATCATAAAACCATTCTGTAACAGCGTCCGAGCAAATTTGATAAACGCGGTAGGAGATATTTTCCGTTCGCCTTGGAAAACCCTTGTTTCGCTAAATTCTGTACTACTCAGGTTAAAAAAGTCATCTAATTAAATTTGAACCGTCTTTTTCACAAACTGTTTCAGCCTTTATTAAAAATTCTTTTTTGGGTAAATTATTAATTTTAATCCTCTGAAAATTTCTATCTAAAAAATTATACGACTGTCTCAAGGTTTGTGTTGGTATGCCTTTATAACAACATAGGGGTAGCATATAATCAAAATGTTTAGTGTGGAAAAATTATTTCTTTTATGGTCATTTGCGAATTTTTAACAGAATTCACTAGAAATTTAACGTAGGTTGCACATTTATCAGAATCCTACAATCTTCTAAAAAACATCCTTATTAGTAGTCTAACTATTCTAATTTAATTAATTATTTATGATAGTATTAATACTAACATCAATAACTAAGAAAGTGGTGGTCCATTAATGAGTAATACAAGCCTGGTTGAAACATTATATAATGCATTTGATCTCAAACAGCCTATCTCTAAAGAAAGTATTCCTGTCGACATAGGTAAATCTGACGCTTATGAAATTCAGCATTTAGTTACGGACAAAAAGTTCGCCATCAATAAGGACGAGTTAATTGGCTATAAAATAAGTTTAACGAGTGAAAAAACACAGGTATTATTTAATTCGACAACACCTCTTTATGGGGCATTAACACAAACAAGTCTTTCTGATGGAAAGATAGAATTAAATAAAATGCATTCTCCTTTAATTGAAATCGAATGTATGTTTCTAGCGAATGAGAGTTTATCAACTGAAGACGATGAGCAATCTATCCTTCGAAAAACAAGTTTTGCTCCTAGTATTGAAGTTCCAGATTCACGCTTTACAAACTGGTTCCCAAACCTCAGTGTGGGACAAGTTATTGCAGATAGTGCCCTTGCAGGCAATGTTATTGTCGGTAATTATGTACATGACTTAACAATCGAACAATTAGGAAATATAAACGCTGAATTGCAATTAGATGGTAAAACAATAGCTCTTGGAAAGTCATCTGAAGTGCTAGGAAATCCTATCCATGCGATAAAATGGTTGATTGATGAACTTGCAAAAAGTGGACGTACAATCGAAAAAGGAATGATCATATCCTCTGGTACATTCATTTTGCCAAAAGTTCTACAAAAGGGAAAATATGAAGCGCGATTTAAAGGTTTAGGTGTAGTTAGCTTAAACGTGGTATAAGCTCGACAACCGAAATAGGATTGGTTTCAGCGAAGCATATACCATCCTAACACGTAGAATTGTCGAAAAAAAAGAACCGTGTGGCCTAGGCTCATACGGTTCTTTTTGTTATCTAATTATTTGGTACTTCTGGTATTCGTAGCCAATACTTAGAATTAGATTAATCCAATTGATAAATGCGGCCATACTTCTCTTCTAAATATGACACTAAATATGTTGCATTTAACCCTTCGCCAGTAGCATCTAGAAGAATTTCTAATGGTTTCTTCATGCTCCCGTGACGGTGAACCTTATCTGTTAACCAATTTTTAATCGGTTCTAATTCTCCAGTTGCACATAACTCGTCAAAGTTTGGAAGATCCTTTAACATAGCAGCTTTTAATTGAGACGCATATAAGAATCCTAGAGCGTATGATGGGAAATACCCAAATGCCCCACCTGACCAGTGAACATCTTGTAAAATTCCTTCTGCATCATTTGAAGGACGGATACCTAAATATTCTTCATATTTATCATTCCAAATTTGAGGAAGATCTTCTACTTTCATTTCTCCATTAAACAACCCTTTTTCAATTTCATAACGAATCATGATATGTAAGGGATACGTTAATTCATCAGCTTCAATCCTAATGAGAGAAGACTTAGATTCATTGATCGCCAATAAGAATTCCTCTATTGAGACATGACCAAATTGTGCAGGTGAGTATGCTTGAAGAGTCTCATAGTTGTGTTCCCAAAACTTTTCATTACGTCCAACGAAATTTTCATAAAATAACGACTGTGATTCATGTATTCCCATTGAAGTACCAGTTGATAGTGGTAAGCCTTCTAAATCAGCTGAAATGTTTTGTTCATATAAAGCATGACCACATTCATGTATGGTACCGAAAACCGCCGTTCGAAAATCATGTTCATCATATTTCGTGGTTATACGAACATCCCCACGGTTTAAGCCAGTTGCGAAAGGATGTACTGTCTCGTCTAGACGGCCAGCATCAAAGTCATAGCCAAGTTGTTTTAATATATCTAAACTAAATCCTTTTTGTTTTTCTTTCGGAAATTCCTTAAACAAGAAAGCTGTTTCAGGTTGATTTGCTGACTCTGCTATTTTTTTAGCTAAAGGAACAATTTTATTTCGTAATTTACCGAAAACGTCGTCTAAAATCTCTGTTGTGATTCCCGGCTCATATTCATTTAGTAGTGTATTGTAGGGATTATTGTTCTTAACACCCCAGTATGTAACAAATCTTTTATTCGTTTCAACAATTTCTTTCAAATACGGCATAAACATGGCGAAGTCGGATTTTTCTTTTGCTTGTTCCCAAACTGATTCTGCTTTAGAGGTCAAAATTACGTAAGCTTTATACTCTTCTGCAGGAATTTTTTTATTCATGTCATAGTCTTTTTTCACTTCTTCAAATGTGCGTTTTGTAATTGGATCGAGTGAATCTAAGTCTTTTGATAGCACTTCTAACATTTCTGCCAGTTCATCTGAAGTTTGCATACTAAATACTTTGGATGACAATGTACCAATTACTTGAGAACGCTGGTCGACCCCTTTTTTCGGGGCTCCTGTACGTAAATCCCAATACATAAGGCCAATTGCCTCAGAATACGATTGAATTTCTTTCACATAATTTAAAAATTTCTCATTCATATCCATATTTTCATCCTCCTCAGTTTCACACATCAGTTTACCATAGTAACGGAAAGTGTTTCAATTTGTACAACAAGTATTCGTTAGAATTTATAAATCATTTTCATACCAAGGGTTTAGGTGAATAAGAACTTCATCAACATCTAAATGATTATCGAGTATAATTTTCTTTATTTTACGTGAAATATCATGTCCCTCTTGAACTGTTAACTCCCCTGGGACACTCACTCGAATATCGACCAATACGTAGTGGCCGTGTTCCCTAGCACGTAGACGATCAATACGTTTTACCTCTGGAATTGTTTTTATTAAGATGCCAAAGTCATTTAGTATTTCTTGAGCAACAGTTTTTTCCATTAGTATGTCTAAAGATTCTTTGCCAATTTTATAAGCAAGTTTGAAAACAAAAATTGATACAATAAGACCTGCAAGTGGATCTCCATAAGATAGGATATGAATACCATAAATATCACCAATCAAAGATAAGCCAATCCCTAAAACAGCAGCTATAGAGGCATAAACATCAGCGAGATGGTCATACGCAGTTGCAATTAAGCCTTTACTATTAGTCATTTTACCAATTCGAATCGTATACATATATAAGGCCTGTTTCCAAATCAGAGAAACGAAAGCAGTTAGTAAAGCCAGAAAACTTCCTTTGGCTGGTTCCTCAAAGAATGCAGAAATAGCTTCATAAGCAATATATATCGCTGCTATTCCTAAAATTATTGAAATAATTGCAGAGCTTATTACTTCCGCTTTACCATGTCCATAAGGATGGTCTTCATCAGCTGGACGCTTAGAAATACGCATTGATATTAAAGCCGCAGCTGATGCGATAACGTCCCCAGCATTATTAAAACCATCTGCAAGTAAAACTGGACTCTTCACTAAAAAACCAACGCTAATTTTAACGATAGTTAGTACAACATTACTTATTAAGCTAATCCAGATCGCTATAATTGAAGCATTAGAATTGTTACTCTTAGACATAAATTAGTTCCTCCACAAAAAGTCTTTCCCTTACACAACAAAAACCCTTGACTGGTTTCAGTCAAGGGTTTTTGTTGTGTATATTTACTGTTAAATGTAAGTTCAATCATATCAATCACTCATAAATTCAGACGTCTAAAAATAATATCACGTATATAATCATATAGCAAGATGCTTAAAATGCTTAGGTAACAAATTTTTTTACTGTCGTTTGCAAAAAACTTTAGTTTATTAAGGTGGCATTTTCAGAATTTAGTAGTTCTATTGAGTACACTAAATACTTTCCAACCACTCATATAAATTATTGCTTTCTATATTTCTTTTACGGTTCAATTGGTCCGTTATATCGACTAAAAAGTAGCTATCCTTCTTGTCGAAACACTCCGTCAAGAAATTTTCCATCATCTGAATATCATCAGTTGTTTTTATTAAAAATAATGAATCATGGATAGGTTTGATATCATAAAGCATTGATTTTTTATTATGTATACATTGTTCTGTCCACTCTTTATTTGCAGCACATTTATATGAAAATAAATAGATTTTGCTTACCAATCGGATCGCTCCTATTTAGTATTTTTGAATATGTGATTTTCTTTTTATTTTTACTAGTGAACTCATCTAACTCATACTAACAAAAATGTAGTGCTTTATCCAAAGTTGTGCGAAGTAAATAAGGATATATGAACAATTTTTGTTCAATAGTAAGGATAAGAAAAACCCGGTTAGTGCGCCCGGTCCTTTTAAGAAGGGAAACCATAGAAACCCGTTTATTTCCGCTACGGTGGACGCTTTTCGCGGGCATGGCTTCAGTCTCCTCGTCACTGCGTTCCTGCGGGGCCTTCAGCTCATGCTTTTCCCGCAGAAGTCGCCACCTGCGCTTCAATCAACTAGTGTGAATTTATCCATCA
>NZ_ALJG01000280.1 GCF_000286315.1 Paenisporosarcina sp. TG20
GGAAAAGCGAGACAGACGAGACCCCGCAGGTAGCGCTAGTGGACGAGGAGGCTTGGCGCTCGCCCGCGGAAAGCGTCCGCCTGCAACGGAAATCATACCATAAACCAAATTGGATACTGTGTACTTTCTTAAAGGACCGGGCGTACTTTGCCCGGTTTTTCTTAACTTATTCAATTTCAGTGCTTTAGTCAGCAAAAAAAGAAGCCGCGAACGACTTCTTTAGCCTAACGACTTGGTAAGAAACACCCGTCCGGACCACAAACTAATCCTTGGTTTCGGTGGTGTTCTTCATACTTTTGTTCTTTTTCCAACTGACCTGTTTGCCAGTCGAAATCAATTACTGGACTGAATTTTTCAGGGTAACGGATATACCAACGTTGTTTGCGGATTGTGAAGTTATCGGGATCAAGTAAAATGGCGTCATCGAGTTCCTTTAACGCTTCATCGTCACGCTTTTGCTTGGCGTACTCCATACCCAGTTTGAATTTCGTCTGCGCCAGTTGAAGCTGAAGATCTGACTGTTCACTTTTTGGTGCACTGTCATCAAATTCAATTTGTTCTACTTCTTTGTTGATCAATTGTTCAACGGCTTTAACATGTTCTGAGTTTTCTACTTTAAATCCTTCTTTTATCAAGCGAATTATTCCATCTTCATCGATGAAAATCCCATTGGGAATCGCTTTAAAGCGGAACATATTCACCAGTGTATTGTTTTCATCAACCACGGTAGTAAAAGTAGTTCCTTTTACGTAAGGCTTAACGACTTCTGCTCCCTGTCCATCCACTGCTACTGATAGAATTTCAAAGTTCTTGTCTTTGTTATCTTCATAAACTTTCTGCCAACCTGGCAGTTGATCGCGGCATCTTCACCAAGAAGCCCACATGAAGATCAATGTATTTTTTCCGCGGTAATCGTTGATGGAGACTTTATTTCCATTTAAATCTTTTAGCGTTAAATCTTGAATTTTTTCTAGTAACATATCCATCCTCCTCTATTAATAATAACTACTACTAACCTTATTCTACAAAGTAAGTTATAATTCCTACTTAGTCTGTGCAATTTCTGCAAAGCTATCGGTTAGCAGTTGCATCTCTTGCTCCTCAATGGTACGAAAGTCAATGTACACCTGGTTATCTTGGATTCTGGTGACGATGGCCGGACTGCAGCCCCTAAGGTTCTGTGATAATTCCTGTGAGGAAAATCTGAGATGAGTAATTGCCGCCACATATGTGGGAAGTTCGACTCCCGGCATGGTACCTCCACCTATTTGGGAAGTGCTTTCCTTTAAGTCAATCTTGTAAGCGGTTGTTCGGGACTGGACGTCTTGGATGAAGTCTTCAGCTTGTTGTTTAATGCTTCCAAGTGAACGGGTGATGTCCCGGATAGTCGGGATTTCCAATATAGCGTTACCACCGGCTACGTAAGTTTTCAGTGTTTCCTCTAATGCTGCCAAAGTCATTTTATCGACTCTTAACACTCTCGCTAACTGATGCTTTTTCAATTGGTCAATGATAGCTTTTCTCCCGACGATAATGCCAGCCTGAGGTCCTCCAAGTAACTTGTCGCCACTGAAAGACACGATGTCAACTCCTGATTCTAGGACTTCTTTAACCAGCGGTTCGTCACCAATGCCATGTTTTTTAAAATCATAAAGTGCACCACTACCGAGATCTTCGTAAAACAATAAACCTTCATGCTTGTTTTTTAAATCAACAAGCGCCTCGGTTTCCACCGTTTCCGTAAAACCGATAATCATAAAGTTACTAGTATGTACCTTCATAATCATGGCTGTCTCTTTACTGATAGCATGTTCAAAATCGACTAAATGAGTTTTGTTTGTGGTACCTACCTCAACTAATTTTGCACCACTTTCTTCCATTATAGATGACACCCGGAAAGAGCCACCGATTTCGACAAGCTGGCCACGAGAGACGATAACTTCTCGGTTTTTAGCAAGAGCACTTAAAATGAGAAAAACAGCCGCTGCATTATTGTTAACAACCATGGCCGCTTCTGCACCAGTCGATTCTTTCAGCAAGTCTTCAATGATGTCGTGGCGGGAACCACGTTTTCCTTGAGCCGTATGATATTCAAGGTTGGAATAGTTTCTCGCAACTCGTGTGACATGTTGAGCGGCTTCAAGGCTTAAACGAGAGCGGCCTAAATTGGTATGGAGTACCGTCCCTGTCCCGTTAATGACCCTTGCTAAGCGATCTTCTTTCCATTCACCGGCTCTTTTTGCAGCGCTTTCAAATACCAACTCGGAAACTACTTTATTGGTTCCATCGAGGTTTAAACGGCCACTCAGTAGTTCTTCTCGCAAGTCATTTACAGCGTGCTGGGTAAATCTCGTCAACTGTTCATTTGTCAGATCGTACGCTTGCCGGATGGCTTCGAAGCGTCGATCTTTCTGTAATTCATGGACGGGTGGTAGTTGTCGTAAATACTGTTTCATATAAAAGTCCTCCATGTCCAGTACACGTAGATGGATAATACGGGACCAATTGCCATATTTAAATAACTTATTTTTCTATTTTTTTGATGACTTGTTCAATTTTGGGAAAACGTCCGGTATCAAGTTTTGAATAAACTTTTTCCCCATCGACCGTGACTTCGAAAGCTCCTCCAGAACTAGGTACCAGTTCCAAGGAAACGATTTCTGAACGAAAATGATTAAACAATTGTTCCGCAAAACTTGCGGCGTTAGGAGCATAGTTTCACTGCATGCAAAATTGAATTAAGATTTTATAGTTCATGACAAATCTTCCTCCCTTCATATTTCCTACTTTTATTTCAGAGTAGCACAGAAAAAAGTAATTTAGGTAGTTCACTGACTTATCCCTTGCTTGACCACTGTCTTTTATCCTCTAAACGAGTTGTGTAACTAAGCTGATCTAGTAATTCCAAAAATGGAATCAGATATTTACGCGATACATTCAATGAGTCTTTTGCTTCTTTTAGTCCGAAAGATTCGTCCGTCTGCTGTTGTAGTTTGAGAATAGCCTGATTAAAAGAGGTTCTGTGTATCAGCGTATCATCCATTAACCGATAAGCTTGCTGTGTATTGAGTAAATAAACAGTCAAATCGGGAATATCACTTTTCGGAACAGGTGTCCCTTCAAAGTAATCTACCCATTTCTTTGGCTCTAAACCGTCTTTTTCAAGGGCAGCAATGATTTGTGTCATACGGACCTTCCATTTTTGCGGTAAGTCGGGTTGGAAAGATGCCAAAAGAACAAATTGCTCCGACTTCTTTAATTTGTTTTGGTCTATCAGGGTATTTAAGCTATATTCGATAAATGGTTTTGGATAAACCTTGCTGAATGACTGTATGAGTTCGGCTTTGCTCATTCCAAATCGCATCGGAAATTCCGCGTGAAACATTTCAAGTCTGCCAGACAGTTCATCCGTTATCCGCGCAAACGTTTTGGATAAACAATATTTCCCACCTGTAACTTCTATTAGTAGTCCTTCTTTAAGCCCTTTGGCCACGGTTTCCTTGAAAACTTGCTCATCCAGGGAAGTCTGTTGGATCAAGTGTTTCATATCAAGTAGTATGTGCTTGGCCAAAATATCTTCAACCAAATCTTGCGGTGTTCCTTTTTGCTGATTGCGAAGCATTTGAATTGTTTCTTCTCCAAACCGATACTTGCCGCCTTTAGGGCGTATAATCCAACCGCCTCCTAATGTTTCCACAGGAGTGGGTCTCCGCATAATAAAACGGTCGCCACGCCTAACGACCACTTCTTCGTCCAGGCGAATTTGACATAGCACTTCATCTGCAGTCTGCTCTAGTTCATTACGATCAAATAGAACGATCTTGCCCATCACTTCTGAAGTTCCAACATGGATTTTCACAGGGGCGCGCTGCTTAATGGGTGAAAAGTCGTTTTCGACCAACTGGAGTACAACATCAATTGTGTCGGTAGCCAAAAAATGATCGGAAGCCACCAACACATCACCTCTGCTGACGGAGTGTTTATCTACTCCCCCAAGGTTGATAGCGGTGCGCTGCCCAGCCCTAGCCTGTTGTTGTTCTTGATGGTGTACTTGTATATGGCGCGCTTTCACTGTAATCCCTTTTGGAAGAAGCGTTAACTGGCTGCCTTTTGGAACGATACCTTCGTAAACAGTTCCCCTTACGACAGTCCCTTGTCCTTGAACCGTGAAAACTTGATCAATGGGTAACCTGAAAGAACCATAGGCATCGCGGAACTGCACTTTTTTCAGTTCAGCAAAAATTGTTTTTTTCAGTCCAACAATTCCATTTCCGGACAGACTGTCTACCGTTATATAAGGTGCATTCTGAAAAATGGTATCTTTTAGACGTTCCTGGATGTCGTCCTTAACAATTTCCAACATCACTTCATCGACGAGATCCATTTTTGAAATAGCAACAATGCAATGTTTGATTCCAAGAAACTTTAGAATTTCCAAATGTTCTTCCGTTTGAGGCATGATGCCTTCGTCCGCTGCAACAACCAGCACAACCAGGTCAATTCCTGCCACTCCAGCAATCATTTGTCGGATAAAACGTTCATGCCCAGGAACATCAACTATAGATATATGAGTGCCATCTTCTGTTTGCAAAGGGGCATAGCCAGCTTCAATTGAAATACCTCGTTCTTTTTCTTCTTTTAGACGGTCTGTATCTATATTGGTCAATATTTTAGTCAGTGACGTTTTTCCATGGTCGATATGCCCAGCCATGCCAATTGTAAAATACCTGTCTTCCATTCCCTTCACACACTTCCTTTAATTGACGATACTTTAACTTTAATCTTCATGGGCAGTCGTTTCAAGCATGGTGATTCCTTTCGTGAAAAACACTCCATGTCTCTTCCTGAATAACTAGTTCAAACAAACGCATAATATATAGATACTTTTAAAATTCAAGTTAAGTTAAAACCCAAAAACTCTCAAACTTAAAAATATATTTCTTCAGATAAGATTGCGGACACTTTAACTTAGAAAACCAACCGTCTTTTAACTTGAAAAGAGTAAGAATGACCTCGAAAGTGCTTTAAGTTTTTGGGCAGTATGTTTATCTTAAGCACCTTTCTTGCACTTCCTTTTTATTCGATATAAACTAACTTGAGTATAAAATGGGGTTGGATGAGTGACTGGTGTCTTCCTGGGTCTTCAAAACCCTGAGGGGCCTGCGTGCCAGGCTCGGTGGGTTCGATTCCCACACGATCCCGCCAATTATTTTGAATGAAGATGCTTAAAAGCAAAATAAGTGACAAATTACTTTGAAATCAGGATAATTGAATTCAGAAGAATTTATTTTTCTTCTGATAAAAATAGTTGTTAGTTTAACTAATAGATGCAATAAAGGATGAAGTGGAATGAAGATTGTATTGGCTTTGCCCTATTTTCCACAGCCCCGTGGAAATACAGTGACAGTTCAGCGAATTGCTGATGGTTTGGTGAGTCTTGGCGTGCAAACCGACATTTTCTCCACAACAGAAGAAAAAATAAGTAATTTTATTCAGTCTGCAGATTTGGTTCACGGCTTTCATGCATACCAATTTTATAAGTTTATGCAGAAATTAGATAATAAACCTGAGTCTTATGTAGTGACGTTAACGGGAACCGATTTGAATCATGATTTGTTCAATCCAGACAGACGGAACGATGTTCTTGCTTCTTTAAATGGAGCTAAAGCCATCCATGTGTTTGAGGATAAAGCCAAGGATATTTTGGTTGGAGAAGCACCGAGACTAAAGGATAAAATCTATACGATTGTTCAAGGAGTAAGCAGTTTTCCGATTAAAAAATGCTCCTTCATAAAAGAACCAAACAGCTTTTTGTTTGTGTTGCCTGCAGGTGTCAGAAAAGTAAAAAATATTCCATTCGCCATAACAGCACTGTATGAACTTCACAAAAAGATGCCAAATATACGATTATGGCTAGTCGGACCTATTCTCGAAGAAGAAGAGGGGAAGATTGTATTAGAACTAGTGAAACGGCACTGTGAATGGATTACCTATATTGGACAAGTACCTCACGTTGAGATGGGCTGCGTTTACGATACAGCCGATGCGGTCTTGAATACATCCCATTCAGAAGGGCAGCCTTGCGCTATTCTAGAAGCGATGAGTTATGAGTTGCCTGTGATAGCGTCAAACATTCAAGGGAATCGGAGTATCATTTCCAATGGTAAAACAGGTCTTTTATTTAATGGCCAAGATGAATTTATTTATTGTGCTGAAAAGGTGATAAATAATCATGAAATTAGAGAAACTATAGGACAGTCTGCCAAAGCATATGTAGCCGAACATCATTCAAGTTCAGCCGAAGCCGAAGCTTTACTGAAGATTTATCGCAACATATTAGAGTAGATTGGGTAATTTAAAGCCTAATTTCGCATTTATGACAACAAACATTTAAACAAACAGGAGTGATTATCAATGTCTAGAGAAAAAGTGAGATTAACTTCTTTATCTACAAAAGGTGGTTGAGGATGTAAAATTGGTCCTGAAGACCTAGCGCAGGTTCTGCGTCATTTACCAAAATCTATCGACGATCCTAACTTGCTTGTTGGCTTAGCTACATCGGACGACGCAGGTGTTTACAAAATAAACGACGATACAGCACTAGTTCAAACTTTAGATTTCTTTACTCCTATAGTCGATGATCCATATATGTTTGGTCAAATCGGTGCAGCAAATGCATTAAGTGATGTCTACGCAATGGGCGGCAAGCCGCTTACCGTTATGAATATCGTTGCTTTTCCAATCAATACACTGGATAAAAGCATTTTAGCTGAAATATTGGTGGGCGCTTCCGACAAGGTTAGAGAATCGGGCGCTGTATTAGTTGGCGGCCATTCCATTGATGATCAAGAGCCAAAATTTGGTTTATCTGTAACTGGCACGATTCATCCTGATCGAATTCTTTCCAACGCCAGTGCAAAACCGGGTGACCGTATTATTTTGACGAAACCGATTGGAGTCGGCATTTTAACGACTGCTATTAAAAACAATCTTTTACCTGAAGAAGATCTAGTGGAAGTCATGAACGTCATGGCAACATTAAATAAAACAGCAGCTGAAGTGATGGAGAATTATACAGTCAATGCTTGCACAGATGTAACTGGGTTTGGCCTTCTTGGTCATATGATGGAAATCGCCAAAGGCAGTATGGTAGGAATTACTGTATCCAATAAGGATGTACCCATCTTAGCAAAAGCTCGAGAGCTTGCTGAACAAAATGTGATTCCAGGGGGAACTCTAAAAAATCATAAATGGCTTGCAGAAGATATCGATTACGGTCCCAATATCAGTAAAGTTGAACAGTTAATTCTTTGTGATGCGGTCACATCAGGTGGATTGCTCATTTCGGTACCTGAAGAGGAAGCGGTTACGCTATATTACGAATTGCAGGAAAAGGGTGTACAATCTGCCATCATAGGAGAAGTAACGAAAGAGAATGCTTGTCGTATTAAAGTTATCTAAAACAAGGACTCTAAAGGAGTCCTTGTTTTACTAAGAAGAGGTGCAGTTTATGAAAAAAACGTTTTTATTTGCTTTTATACTTAGTTTTTCAGCTTTTTTATCAGCATGCGGAACTAGTGATACACAAGATAACGCAGAGCCAGTAGGCGAGGAAGGACAAGAACTTCAAGAAACCTTTACCATAGGTGTTATTCCTGCTCAATCGGAAGGCGCAATGGAGGGTGCAATGAATAACCTACAAGCCCTCTTAAGCGATAAATTAAGCCGGGAAGTAGAGATTGAAGTATATCCCGATTATAACGGTGTTGTGGAAGCAATGAATTATGAACAAATAGACATGGCTTTTCTAGGCCCGTTAACTTACGTAATTGCTCAGGAAAAGGGTGGAGCAAAAGCCATCATTACACAACTTGTGGATGGAGAACCTTTTTACCACTCATATTTTATTACGCATAAGGACAACCCAATGACATCTATAGAAGAACTGCTAAGTAATCCAGCAGAAATAGATTTTGCTTTTGGAGACATTAATTCTACGTCTGGATCATTGATTCCTTCTATTGAATTACAAGATCGTGGTGTATATGTGTCACAAGAAGATAATAAATTTAACTCAGTGCGTTATACGGGATCGCATGATGCTACAGCTTTGTCTGTGCAAAACAAACAAGTTGATGCCGGGGCAATTGACAGTGCCATTTATAATCAATTAATCGAATCTGGAAAAATAGACAAGGATCAATTAAAAATAATTTGGGAATCAGAAAAGTTATTTCAATATCCTTGGGCTGTTCATAAAGGAACAGATGACGAAACGATTAAACAACTTCGAGAAGCCTTTTTAGCGATTGAAGATCAAGAAATACTTGATGCTTTCGGTGCTAGCGGGTTTACTGAAGCGAATAGCGAAGATTACGATAGTATTTTACAAGCTGCGAAAAAGCAAGGAATTATTAAAGAATAGAGTTGATCAGATTGTGGTTTAGAAAGAGCAACATTATTACGGTGGCTTTACTAATCCTATTTGTTTATATCAGCATGAGGCTGACAGAATTCGATTTGACGAAATTTAGAGATTTTCGTAACATGATCGATTTCTTGTCGCAATGGTTTCCGATGGACTTTTCTAAACTCCCCGGCATGCTAGAGGATACCTTCGAAACATTGGCGATGGCATTCCTGGGCAGTTTTCTCGCGTTACTAATTGTATTGCCTATAAGCTTTATAGCAGCTCGGAATACATCATCATCCAAGTTTCTTTTCCACTTTTCTAGAATATCTTTAAGCTTTGTTCGCTCCATTCCCGAAATCGTTTTCGGATTAATCCTGTTGACGACTCTTGGGTTAGGACCGTTTCCAGCAGTTATAGCCATTATGTTTCATAATGTTGGTGTACTGGGGAAATTGATTTCAGAGTTGATTGAAGCCGCTGATCCTGGTCCGCAAGAGGCAATGAGAGCTGTAGGAGCTAAAAAGTGGCTTGCAAATTTATTTAGCATCTTGCCGCAGATCTGGCCGAATGTCTTGTCGCAGTTCTTTTATCGTTTTGAAGTTGCTATTCGGACGTCCCTTATTCTGGGCTTTATTGGTGGCGGAGGAATTGGCCAACGTTTGTTTAACGATTTTAAAACCTTTCAATATTCCTCTGTATCGCTTGATGTACTAATCATTATGATTATGGTAATCATCATTGACTTCTTGGCAAGCTTTGTACGAAATCGCATTATATAAAGGAGTGATTACATGATTATGGTGGAAAATCTGTCTGTACATTACCCAGATACCAAGGTAGAAGCACTTACTAATATAAATGTGTCCTTCAATAAAGGCGATTTTGTATGTGTGTTGGGGAAAAGCGGTGCAGGTAAATCAACATTCATTCGATGTATCAATGGCTTGCAAAAGCCAACAGGCGGGGAAATATACATTGACGACCAACGGGTATCCACCCTTAAAGAAGAGCAGCTACGGAAAGTTAGGCGTGAAATGGGCATGGTTTTCCAACATTTCAGTCTCATTCCAAGGTTGAGTGTGCAGCAAAATATATTGACAGGCACTTTCGGTTACCGATCTTCGTTTAAAAATATGATTGGCTATTTTACAGCGAATGAATTAGAACTAGCGAAGCGTGTAATTTCTAGTGTTGGGCTTACAGAAATGGCAAATCGCAGAGTGGAATATTTAAGTGGTGGCCAAAAACAACGTGTTGGGATTGCGCGTGCTTTGATGCAACAGCCGAAAATATTGTTAGGAGATGAACCTGTTGCAAGCTTAGACCCCGGAACTTCTAATCATATTTTTACATTGCTAAAAGAAATGCATGAACGACTTAAATTGCTCACAATAATCAATGTGCATGATGTCGATCTTGCTAAGCGTTATGCTACTAGAATTATCGCTTTTAAAAATGGTCATTTGATTTATGATGGAAGCCCGGAAGATTTTAATGATAAAGAATATTATGAAACATACGAATCCGAACAGCAAAACTCATTCTTTAGCATGTAAAATAGCTAGCAGTAGAGGAATGATAATAAATGATAAAAAGTCCTTGAATTGTTGACAATACAAGAGTCGTGTACGATTCTACTAATTTAAATGTGGTGACTATAAGTCAAGATCCAACCGAAAAGTCGGTCATCCTTACCTTTGATGACGGTCCCGGTCGATTCTTGCCGCAAATTCTAGATGTTTTAAAACAAGAACAAGTGCCTGCTGTCTTCTTTTGGCAATCACGCCTCCTATATCCGAAAAGACCTTGGAAACGAGTTTTGTCGGAAGGGCATCTGATTGGGACACACACAACAAAGCATATAAACTTAGAAAAACTTACGTATGATGAACAGTATCAGGAAGTTAAGAACAGTGTTATGGCCATTGAGAAAGTAACAGGAACACGCGTCAAGTACTTCAGACCGCCATTTGGCCGGTTCAACAATGATACAATCAAAGCTGCTAAAAAATTAAGCCTAACGCCAGTTATTTGGAGAGTAGCTTCAATGGATTGGGAACTAAAAGATAACCCAGAACAAATCTTGAACAATATTGTAGAAAATTTAGAAGACGGTGCCGTAATACTGTTACATGAACTGAAACAAACTTTGGACGTACTGCCACGGCTGATTGATGCCATCAGAGAAAAAGGCTATAACTTTAAGCTGCTATAATGAACATGGATTGAGATTCACGAAAATATGAATGTCATTAAAGATGATTTTCTCTACATAGAGAAGGTTGTCTTTTTATCGTTTAAGTTCTTATATATTTTCAAATTGATTTTTAAAAGAGTTACTATACATTGACACATCCACAAACATTTATGAATACCTATAAGTTGACTACTAATATAAGGGGGTGGGGGAAATAAATTTATCTTATGTGGCTTTAGGTGATTCGTTGTCGGTGGGAATAGGGACATCTAGATTTGAACCAGGGTTTGTACCCAGATATAAGAGGTATCTTGAATGTGAATTTAAACAGGGGATTCCTTTATTTGTATTCGCACGGTCAGGATTTAAGACAGTAGATGTATTAAAAGTGCTGGAAAATGAACCTATTCAGAAAGTAATTAGAGAATCAGAAATAATCACCATTACTGCTGGAGGAAATGATTTAATAGATGCCACTAAGAAATTCCAGTTAGAGGATGATGATGGAGTATTTTTGGAAGCATTGGCGGCATCTCAAATTAATTATGCAAAATTGTTGAAGAAAATTAATGAAGTCAAAAAAGATTGTGGTCACAAATATGTAATTAGAATAGTGAACCTATACAATCCTTTTCCAGAAATTCAACTAGCAAATAAATGGATTAACAAATTTAACCACCATATTAAAAAATCCGAAAAATACTTAGGCGTAAGAGTTGCAGATGTTTATAGTGCTTTTCTTTCTCATGAACAAGAGTACTTATCATATGATAAAGTGCATCCGAATAGCAAAGGTTATTTGGTTATAGCAGAGACCATTCAAAACTTAGGTATTGATGGACTGCATAAAAATACTTCTTGGAATTAGCAATGGGTAATTTCACCTTTTGTACCAATAGTTGCTGTAAAGTAATAATTGGAAGAACCAGCTAGAGATAGTGTTAGTGCTGTTTTTCCACTATGTTTTCCAGGATTTTGTGTATTTGATAATAAAAATATCTTCACCAAATCAATCTCCTCCTCATATGCTGAGATGATTACGAGGAGGAGATTCTTTGCGTTTACCATCTGCAGACTTAGGACTAATGGCTGAGCATCTTGCAGTACATGAAGGAGTAATCAGTAAACTAAAATCTTACTATATGACAGTAAATAGCCCGATCTTAAAAAATCTGCTTGAAGTACATGTTAACGTGTTGAGAAGTCATGTCCGAGTCATGTTGTCTCTAATTGATCCATATCAAGATAGGGCGTATCATTTGGATAATGTGGAGAAAGTAAGTGTTAAAATTAATGATGAGGAATTTTCTAATCAGGAAAAAGAAATTACGCTAGAAGCAAGATCTACTGCTAAGTTTATGGCTAGCGACAACTTTATGTCTGCACTGATGATGAAAAATTCTGCGGTTAAGCATGTCCATTTTGAAATGGCTTTACAAGATGTTGGTCTTCAATCCTTATACACCAACGTTTTGCATCAAATACATGGAGAATTCACTCCAAAAGCTTCTGATGAAATGCAAGTACTAACTTATAAAAAGTATTACCATGTAATGAACGAATAATAGTTTATGATAAAGGTTTACCTTATTGTCACTTCTAAGCAATTGGGTTTTTAATAATTTTTGTTTATAAGTGACAATTTTTTAATTGTAATTGAAATATCTTCTATGCATAAGACAGAATGTCCTTCTCGAATTAAGAAAGTACAAGCAACTCTGTGAAATGATTCAGTTTTGACAACCTATTAAATTTGTAAAGGAGGACAAATATGGGATCAAGAATAATGCATCTAATCATTGCCAAAATGGTGTCAGAAAAATTAGGAATACCTAATACACAAAATTTTCTTCTAGGTGGAATTGCTCCGGATGCAACTTTAACTAGAGATAGAAAAAATATATCACACTTTTATGAAGGGAAACTGGATGATGATACTAGATGTGTAAATTATAAAAAATTTATTGAAAAGTATCATGAGGTTATCCAAAATGAGTTTTTGCTTGGTTATTTAACACATTTAATTTCTGATGATGTATGGATGAAAAATATCTATTATAAAAACAATTTTAAGAACCGTCTAGATAAAGATCCAAGCTTATTAGAAAGGTGGCATAATGATTTTAGGAAATTAAACGGAAAGTTAATTGAAGAATTTAAATGTGGAGATTTAAAAGACAAATTGCATGAATCTAATTTACAACTTAACGATGTATGCGAAATTATATCTGGTGACTTGAAAAGTTTTAGGGAAGAAACATTAAATGATTTCATTTATACCAAAGAAGACCTTGAGAAGGAATTGCAAGTGTATAATTTGAATGAAATCATTAATTATATTGATACGGCATCTACAGCTGCATATGAAGTTTGTAGTGCAATAATAATTCAGAGAAAACTGCAGTAATCGGAAATGAACCGATAATTTCTCTAATTTATATTTTTAATATGAAGGAGGAAATTATGAAGATTAAAAATGAAAAAGATGTGATTGAGCTAATTGAACAGGATGAATGGATGATGACGGTATTAAAAGCAGCTAAACTGTTACACCTTCCTGATTGGTGGATTTGCGCTGGTTTTGTTCGTTCAAAAATATGGGATACACTACATAGTTTTAGTCAAAGGACAAATACGCCTGATGTGGACGTCATCTACTTTGACGATACAAATATTGAAGAATTAGAGGAAAAGAAATTTGAAGAAAAATTAAAAAGTATTCTTCCTAATGTACCATGGTCGGTAAAAAATGAGGCAAGAATGCACATATTAAATGACTTTTCTCCTTACTTTTCTTCGGTAGACGCGATATCAAAATTTCCGGAAACGGCAACTGCTCTAGGGGTAAGATTAGATGATAAAGATAATGTGATCTTAACGGCTCCTTGTGGCATCATTGATGTAATTAATTGCGAGGTAAAACCCACACCTTTTTTTATAGAAAGTAAGGAACGAGCTGTTATATATGAAAAACGTGTACAAAAAAAGAATTGGAAATCTACATGGAATAAGGTTATCGTGCATCATATTTAAGTTCCTGTTTGGGCAAAATAAGCATAAAATTTAGGAACTATAAAGTTGTGTAGTTAACCGAATAAGGGAATAAGATTAGTCACAGGAGCTTCCTTTAAACCAGTTTATCAACACTGTGACGTAATTAATGTATATGTTTACATCAATTGATTGCTAAAGGAAGAACACCAAATACAGCAACTTTGAAATTACGAGAAGCAGACGTTAAAGTAGGATTCTCTGGTGAAATCACTATTAATGATTATTCCCAAACGTCAAGCTCGTACATCTATGCAGCCGGAGATATCCTCATTTTGTATAAGAGGCAGCTTATCAAAATGCCTTTGTTGCAGGGAATGTAACGTAGGATTCCATAAAAATAAAAACCTGGATTTTGAAGTGAGTCCAGGAGTTACGTTTACAGCTCTAGCATTGGCAACGGTTGGTTTAACAGAGTAACAGGCAAAAGAAAAAGGCTATGAAGTGAAAACTTCTGTCTTGCCATTTTTGGTTTAACAGCAAGAAAGCTTTACTGCCTCTTTAACAATGGCAGAATGATTGAGAGAAGAATTGTGTTCATCCCTATGTAAACTAGCTAGCGTTCTTATTCAAGATAAGCGGTAATGGTTCATTCGGTTTGTAAGTTGTAAAGTTGGGTTCCGATAGAATGGATGAAACTACTTCCAACTCACCTTGTGATTTCCATTTTCACTTTTGCTTCATCTTGCATTGAATGTGAGACTTGTGCATGATTTTCTGGACCGTATTACTTAAAATAGTAATTAATTTGTCGAAGTTGTAAAATAAGAGGAAGAATCGTTGTGGGGGGATTTATATCAATTTTAATGCTATCAATCTAAGTGAGAATCTGTCCAAATTCAGTGAACACTGGTCGCCCAAAGTCATTGGTGAAATGGATGACTATCAGTTTAAGTTAGTTAAGATTCTGGGGGATTTTGTATGGCACGATCATAAAGACAATGATGAGGTATTCATCGTGATAGACGGCGAGATGTCCATCGCATTTCGCGATGGACAGGTTAAACTTTCCAAAGGTGAAATGTATGTGATACCAAAAGGTGTGGAGCATAAGCCTTATGCTGATAAGGAATGCCAAATAATGCTAGTAGAGCATAAAGGTGTAGTCAACACGGGTGAAACTAGTTCCAAACTAACTGCAAAAAACAATATATGGATTTAAACCAATAGTTCAGTCACGGGGGACAATCCCGTATTTCTCATGATTGTCTAGAAGCCCAAGCTCTTGCTTAGAGAAGGTATATGTGCAATTTATCGTGCCGCATTTACGGGAGAGATTGTAGAATAATAAAAGTAGAATGACAGTTCATAAAAGTACAACTATTAGTTGTTTGTAATAGATGTAAAAATATATTTTTAAGACCCTTTTCCAATTACTGAAGAAAAGGGTCTTTTGGAAATCACTTTAGGCGGTAATTTGAGTACACAAGAAATCTTCACCTATCCTACCCCTTTGCCAAATTTTTTCTATCTGGAGATGATGGCGGTTTTTCCATCCAACCATTACTAATCATCATATTCGCACCATCTTCCGCATACAACCCGACCTCTGCCATTAAACGGGAATAGGCGATCCCTAAATCTCTTCTTGGACTTGTCCCTATGGATACGCCATAATACCCTATACCTGCTGCATTAAGCGCAGTGACATGGAACATCATGAGTTTATCTGAGAAAGGAGATAATTTTGAAAGTGTTGGTGCGGTATCCGAAGTCATTGGTGTAACTAAATTGTCTTCACTTAAAATCTTCGCAAATACTGCACAATGATGCTTCGCAACTTCTGCCCCTCTCACAAAATATTGACGGACACTTTTTGAGTTAGCCACTTGGCTAAACCCGGTTATTAATGAACTCCCTAGCACATTTCGTTGCAAATTAAAAAATAATGATGAGATTTCAACCGTCGTCAGTTGTCTTTCATCACCAACCCAACCTGCTAAAAAGTGTTGTTTTTGTACAAACTCAACCTGATCGGGATATGGTATATAAGGTGGACGTACCAAGACTCCTTTGTTTAACATAAGGTCGGTAGAACGATTAAAAAGCTCTGCAGAAGAATACAAACATGATGTATAAAAATCCCGGATATCTTTTCTTGATGAATTAGGTAAGGCCACACTATTACCGTTTAGACCCATTGAACCCATATTTGCCATATAATACAACATGAAGACGTCTGAAAAAAGTCTTGGTGCATTTACATTTACATCTTGCTCCGTAAAACCCATAGGAATAGGATGTTGTTCAGCATGTAAAATTTCCTTGATCACTCTTATATGATCTAACGATAGTTCTAAAGCGTATTCTAAAATTGATTGGATTTTTGGGTCCTCAACTGTATTTAATAAATAAGAAATTGTACAAATACCTAATGTATCGTTTTGAAATTGTCCCCATAACAAGCCCATTTCAGATGACGTTAATTTAGCATTGTGATTATCTCCCATTTAGATACCCCCATTTACTTTTATTTAAATATGTTTCCCATAATTCTAGAAAAATAGTCATAATTGACTTAGAAGATACCTGATTTAATAAATGGTTGTTAAGTTATGGACTATTTTAGTTTAAATTTTCATTCATTTCTATTTTCTTTGATTTATTTAAGAAAGTTAATGAAACAATGAGATAAGTATAGGAAGCTATGAATTTTAACATAAGAAAATCTTATGTATATGAATCATTTTCATAACTCCTCTATTCGATAATAAACACGAAGATTTAATTGTTATCCGTTTATTTTAAACAGGTATCGTTTGATTGAAGCGTAAGGCGGCGACTCCAGGAGCGAC
>NZ_ALJG01000281.1 GCF_000286315.1 Paenisporosarcina sp. TG20
ATATCTGCTGTATCATAACCTAGTGAATGAAACCGAGGATTGACGTGACTGTGTCACGTCAATCCTCGGTTTCTCTTATAGGCAATCTTACGGCTGGTATGCATCCTTCACTCCCCTACAACCCAAACGCATATAGTGTTTTGGATTTGGTGGACTAGAGAATTGATACTGACTTTATAGAAAATGGCGACCGAAGATGCTATTTCGGCCTTTCTTCCATTTTTTAAGATATTGTAGTTTCTTTAGGCTTTCTATAATTTTTTGTATTAAGCAAAGTTCGGTTTATAAGATAACGACAAAAGCTCCTCACTTAACCTACATAGTTCTGTAATTTGATGATTACTTAAAGGAACAAATCCTATTTTGGATAAACCTTTTTGTAAGGAGAAAGGTAAGTCGTGAAGATATTGTTCTATTGGCACTCCATTAGATGTTTCAAAATACAATCCTACTGCTTCACCATACATTTGCCATAACAGGTTGAGGGTGTCCTTATTAGTTAGAAGTCGTTGGATTTTCCTATCACATAACGTATCGTGAACTTTGGATAAATCACTATATGCTTGCCCCTGCTCCCTTAAATATTTCCTAAAGTTACGAAGTATTTGTGGAACATTTGTTAAATCTTCTGTTAAAGAAAATGGGGCGACACTTTTAAAGTCATGTATATGTTGTATTAGTTTTTCTATTTGGGGAAATAAGCTACCTGTTGAAAGTGTGTTATGATTCATAAATAAGTACAAAAATCCAGCTTCTGACCAGGCTCCCATCGCAGCAAAGTTTGCTGAATGGTAATTCTTTGTCTCTATAGATTCGATGGCAAACTTAATTCTTTCTCTAACTATTTTAGATACTTGATCAATTATCTTATTCTTGCCATTAGTAGAGTTAAAGTAAGCAGTTGCCGCTTCTTGTAGCTCCCTATAAGATCCATTAGTATCCTTAATAATTTCCTGCTCAATTATGAACCTGTATTCCCAAGGAGAATGTAGAATTGCTTGTTCATTTGGTATATCACTTATATGTACTATTTCCAATTGAATAATCTCACCACTAGTTAAAATATCCATTTTGCTAGAAGGGAAATTATCGTTACTATATACAGTCAGATCAATGTCACTATACGTATCAGCATCGCCTCTACCAACAGACCCACCAACACAGGCATAAACCACGTTAAAATTCGACTCACCAATAAAATTAGTAGCAATTTGAATCAATTCCTTGCTTCTATTTTGCAATATAAACTCTCCCTCGTTTGGATCTTTAGTTTAATAAGAAAGATGCCTTTACCTTCTCGAGGTAGATGTTATTAAATTCGAAATATGGTAATGTTTCAATGTTCATTTCTTCTCCTCCACAGGCCCCTAAGTAGCTTTTACAATGTCTTTCTAAAAGAAAAACACCATTTATCATATTGAAGTTTCTCTTCATAGAACCGGTGAGCATCTACTCTTTGCATTCCTGATTCTAAAGCTACATAGGCAGCTCCATTTTCTTTTGCCCAAACGTGAATGTAGTTTAATAGTTTCTCCCCATATCCATGAGAACGTTTAGCAACATCTGTCACTAAGTCGTGTATGAAAACGTGGCGTTTGTTGTAAAAATTAACTCTCATGCTTAAGCCAACCAATGCTACAATTTTATCTTCTACAAATAAAGCGAAAAGCCGATATCCTTCTGCTTCCATTTGACTGAGCAATTCAAGATAACTATCTATCGTCAAGTCTGATCGCAGCTGATTCATAATTGGAAAAGCTTCGTTCCATTGTTCTATGGTTGTTAATTCAACAATGTGTTCTTTTGACATGTTCTTATTTCCCTTCAGTAACTCTTAACTCTGCCGTTGTTTCAATAAACTCTATGTATTTACATTGTTCCACGCTTTCAATAATGTACCTCTTTTAACTTCTTAGAATAAATAATTGGTGCTTTATTTTGTTGAGACACATCAATTATAGCTATTTCAGTTATCTTTCCATTTATGGTGCCGCTCCTCTTTGAACAATAATTAAAAGCAGCTAGCAGTTTTTCTGATGATAACCTATTAGCTAAAGTACAGTGTGGTATCCACTTATCAGGTAAATACATTGAATTAGGATCATCATTAAACCGTTCAAAGTTTTTATGATGATTAGTATGGAGTTCAATCAATTCCCTTGTGACAGTAGGTGAATAAAACAAGGCACCACTATTCAGAAATGAGCCAATTGCATTAAACGTTATATTAATAGACGGACTATCATGATAAATTTTATCCATATGTTTTATATAATTGGTTTGGTTAATATCGTGATAACTTGCCAAAGTAATGTGAGGTCGTCGATTTTCTACTTCGTATGCATAAAAGGATATTTCCTTTTCTCTTAACTCTTGCCATATTTCTGTAATCACTTTCTCCGTCTTTTCATCAAATATAGCTATTACTCCATACATACTTACCCACCTCCACTTCATAACCCGAACAAGTCAGTTGATTATACTATTTTCTTCCAATCTGATCGGTCACCATATTTCCTTTTCAACAAATCGGTACCCTCCAAAAGAGTTTTTAGGTTGATTGTTTAACTACCCTAGTTGAGTCATTAAGAAAGTCTCATCCCTCTACCAATGCCAAATATTTTTTCTGTTTTTGGTTGTATTCGACTATTAGAAATCCTTTATCTCCTTTTACTGAAAATATAATGGCTCCTATTGGCAACTTACTTGCAGTGCCATTTGTAAAATCATTTGGATTCTTTGTACTCTTCGTAATCTCACCGATTTGAATGTTCTTAGTTAATTCTAGTTCCTCCACCCAGTCGATATCAGTTTGATAAATAAGGTCTTCCCACTGAAATATATCTGCGTCTGATTGAATCCTAAGTGCTTCGTTAGCATCAGGATGTTCCGTTGTATATACAGTTAAAATTTCTTTCTCAGCGCTTACGTTCGAACAGCCTGAAGTAACCGGTACAAGAATACTTAATATAAATGGAATAACTATCACACTTTTAAATGACAAAAGACTTCACCCCTTTAATAATCAGACGTTTTAGTATTATTAAGAGTTACATGTTCAAGACTGTCCTATGAGCAAATTTACACAACTCCCCCATCAATCAGTTGGAAATACTACTAATAATTTTTTGAATGACAGAGTGAACTTCATTCACGTTTTGGATTACAAATAAATGGTCCGCTTCACCATCTTCAGGCTCTATTACATCGCCTTTATTAGTCTCATCCTGCTGCCGAGTAAGCACTTCCTTAAAAGTTGAAACGGTTTGTAATATCTCTGTACTACGTTGACTTTTCGCAATCCGCTCCATAAGAACATGTTGCGGGATATCAAATGTCACTAAAATGCTAGTAAATCCTTTGTTATGAAAGTGTTCAAGTAGTTTTAAACGACCTTTTCGGTTACGATTTGAGTTGCACAGAATGACGTGGCAATTAGTCTCATTTACTGCAAAATCAACAATCGTTTGTGTAAGAGCGTATTTGATATTATTAGGTCCTTGTTTTGGTGTTAACCTTTGATAGTAGGTGTTGAGAAATTCAGCGTGGTTATCTTGATCAATCACAACTGAGTTGGGTATCTCTTTTTCTAATGATTTTGCGAATGTAGTTTTACCACTATGAGTTTTACCCACTGTCATAATTACGAATCTATTCATGTATGCGACTCCTACGTCTAAAATTTTGGTTTAATTTTTTGTTGATTAGCATCATCACGTGTTTTATTTACCTATTGGATAGGGATAAAAATTACGTATATTATATATATATCTACCAATTTTCCCTTCTAACGTGTCTGACAGTATCTTTGTATTGCTAAAGAGTTAATAGCTTATAGTAGTAAAAGATTATAAATCTATTTTAATCCACCCGGTTTCTTTAAGAAAATCTTCTCGTGATAATTTTAGACCAGAAATAAATTGTCTGTATGCAGTAATTGTTCCATCATGTGAAACAATATATATTCTCTTAGTGTCTTGTTTTTTGTACCATTCAAGGAAATCTTCCGCTAGAGCATTAAACTCAAAGTCATTTAATGTATTTAAGCCTTTTGACCACAATTGATTTGATGAGTTTGTATCAATAAAAAAACTTGGAAAATCTTTTTTAATGCTTTCCTTTGTTAATAGCACATCACAAGGAAGGGTCTTAGAATTCGGTTTTTGAGGAAACATCCTTGGAGATACCAACGGGGTTACTATTTTCTTGCAATTTACATCGTCACTCCAAATTAAAGCTGTTTGCAACGCTCTTCTTATGGGGCTAATAACGACTATGTCATCTTCTGTTAATGGTAATTGTTCTCTAAGTTCCTCTGCTTGGAGTATCCCATTTTTAGTTAATGCTGGATCAGATGTATCTAAACTTTGAGGTAAATCTAGGGTATGTTCACCTTGACCGTGTCTAACAAAAAACAACTCCATTCTATCTCCTCCAGTGAAATATTAAGGGAAACGGTATCACTTGTTCAAAGAATAGTACCTGTTTAAAGCCACTCCCAATTGTATTATAACCAATTTTTTCTAAACAAAAAAGGTTACCGAGTGATCGGCAACCTTTGATTAATTTAATTCTTTAATTTTTTGAGGATTGGCTCTATAATAATCTCTAAGCTGTTCTTGTTGTTTCTCGTATTTTGCAATAAACTTAGGTGGAAGTTCTGAAATTTTTGGCCCTTTATCTTTCAAAACGATACCTTGTGTTTTAGAACGTTGATATGTTTTTGCTAAAAGTCCTGCCATTTACAATCCCCTCCAAAATCTTTTTATATATTATACTCAGTATACCCTAAAAACGTACCTTTAACACTTATCTAAATATAATTTGTAATACTCTAAATTCAGAACATTTTCTTTTTCATCCTCATATTGATACATAGCAGTAACGATTTCACCTTCTTCACGTTCTTCGGAATTATTGAACATTAAAATTGATACAAAAATATTAGATTTTTGTAAATAACCGAACGTGCATGCTGCTGATTTATTAGACAGTCTTACAAAATCTTCTAAAACAACGCACTGTATAGAATTTCACACTATATTACGGAGTTGACTGAATTTAGGGCCAATGGATCCCTGATCTGGTTATCTCGCCCCTGCTTTCATCAAAATTCCCTCAATTTCTTTGTAGCCTTTTTTTCGTGCATGTTGTAATGGAGTCACATCATTTTTATCTGAAATATTTACATCTGCTCCAAACTCCACCAGTAATTGTACTGTTTGCTGCTGTTTTTCGTTTCCATCATTCAAAATAATGGCTTCCAATAAGGCCGTCCAACCAAGGTTATTGACATGATTAACATCAATATCAGTATGGGTAAGAAGTTCTTTGACCACATTCACATATCCGTGTTCAGAAGCTGGGATCAAAGCTGTGCCTCCATATCTATTAGTAATTGTGGGGTCAGCACCTGCATCTATCGTAAGTTTAAGGATATCAAAGTATCCTTCCGCCCCCGAATATAAGAAGGGATTATTTTGCATGTCATCCTGGATGTTGACGTCCGCACCCGCTTCAATCAAAACTTTTGCGGTTTCGATATCATTGTTATATGTTGCGATCATGGTGGCAGTTTGTCCCTTTGAATCCTGTACATTGATATTAACATCTTCTTTTATTAATCTGCGTATGGTGTCAGTCTCTTTACGCTCCGCTGCTTGAATTAGTTTTTCGTTCACTATTTTCGCCTCCTTTTCCTGTTTTTCAGGTACTCTTTTGTCATTTGAAACGCACCCTTGAAGTAAGAGAATGCATCCAATGATACTAATTACAAACCACTTCCACATAAAATACACGTCCTATTATGATTTATTATTGTGCTTGCTCTCGGCCAATCTCATTGTAAAGAAATTTTATACTGTCTTATTTTTTATGAAAAACCGGGCAAAGTGACGTTCGGTCCTTTTAAGAAAGTACAAATGATTTAAGCATCAGTTGAAAAGGATATTCCAAGCTGTATCAAATTTAATTTCCAGGTCACGTCTTAATTTTTAGTTTATAGTGCTGCAGTCCAAAGTAACCTAGAAACCGTATTCGATAAACTTGAATTGATTAATTCATTTCCCGAAAAACATATCCGCGTATCTTTGAGAATTTCTAAGTAGGATTCTGGTAATGTGATTTTAAGTTTTTGATTTACTTTTTCTAGTAACTTGTCTGTTAATAGCTTTAATTTGTAGTAATCGTCATCTTGCCAAATACTAAATCCCAATTAACTCACCTCATCAAATTTTAATTTAATTTAATGAACATACTCCCTTTTGCGTAATAAATGGAAATAAATCCTCTATTTTTTAGAAAAGAAATTATTTTAGGGACTCTTTCTCTAAAGTTCAAATAGCTATGTTCCGTATCGTTAATCATTTCAAACTTTGCATTGGGTATCTTCTTTTTCAAGAGTTCATAAACCGCTTTATTTGAATCAAAAAATTCCTTATTTATTATTTCATTATCCCCCGCTTCCTTAGTTCCACAGTCTAAGTAGAAACTTTCAATTAATGATAAATCCGAATCCTGTATTAACTTTTCAATTTTCTCTTTTATCGTCCGATAAGTATTGTCTATTGATGGCTTTAGTTCATTCACGATAAAATCTACATACTGGATCCCTTTACCACCTGATAAACTAGCCGAGCCTAAAATTTTCTTGCTATATTCCCCATTAAACCAAGGACAATATTCATTTAATCGTTTTTCGCTATTTTGGTCAATCCCGACAACGATAACTTCTAATTCATTTTCATCTAAGTAGCTTTCAAGTTCCAAAGATGTGCCACCAATTGCATCATTGTCCTGAAAAACATTTTGTCCGTCATGCATATACAACACGGGGTAACTCTTATTTTCCTTATGATAATTTTTAGGAAGATATACCCTAATCAATCTTTCTTGTTTGAATGCAGTTATATATACTGGAAAGATCTCTATCAAGACTATTCTTCCTTTCGAAACTGTTTCTGAATTGGAAAGCTTTAATAACTTAAAGCCTGCATGTCTGTGTGGGGAAACACTATTTAATTTATAGAGTTTAAGAATTACCTAGTTCCATCAACGACGAAATCCGCTCTTTCACGTGGTTTACATGCTTCCATATAAATGTCTTCAGATACCATCCAATTCTTTACCCACATGTCACGGGCATTTTCGCCGTCTCTTTCCAGTCCTCTAGAAAGTCTTGTTTCTCTTGGACACTCCATCCAAATCTTAAAATCGTAGTAATTTGCTAATTCTTTGCGGGTCGCATACACGCCTTCTATTATTACAATGCTGCCACAAGGAATTGTATGCCATTCTTCTAACTTGTCATTATCCCAATCATAACGCTGATAACTTGCTTCTTGTGCATTCATTAAAGGTTCTAATACTTGCTTCAATACACGTGGCCAATCATAGTCTGCACCGATTGGTTTTTGGCTTGGGTGATCATTACTAATTTGAGAAGATGGCAGATAAAAATCATCCATATGAACAATATCCACATGAGAGAATTGCTCTTTTAATTTTTGGGCAATTGTACTTTTACCTGAACCTCCACAACCATCAATACCAATTAATAATGTTGATTGTTTACGTTCATTTTTTCTAATAGACTCTACTAAATGTTCAAATTCATTAAGTGTCACTTTTTGTTCATCCATACCTTTATTCCTCCGATCTTAATACAAACCTTTTCCGGCTGGTCAAAAATAAAGATAAATCTTTTTCCTTCAACGAAAAAATTGAGGTAACATAATTTAAATCAATTTTTACGAAAGAGTAATAAGGACGCGATTTCATGATAGCGGAATTAGGTTTATTAGTATTAAACAGTCAAATTCCCTTCAAATACTGTAACTACTTTTCCAGATAGTAAAACTTTATCGCCAACAACTTTAACTCTTAAAATACCGCCTCTATTGGAAGCTTGGTAAGCAGTAAACTCACTTTGTTGTAATTTTTCTTTCCAGTATGGACCTAGGCAACAATGTGCAGAACCAGTCACGTAATCCTCATTTAGGCCTTGTGCTGGTGAAAAGAATCGTGAAACAAAATCATATTCACTTGAATTCGATTGACTAGTGACAATAACTCCCCTAGCTGGTAATTGTGCAATTAGGTCTATCCGAGGTTTCAAATCCCTTACAATAGCTTCAGATTTTACTTCCACCAAGTAATCTAATTGGTTTTTCCCAACATATATGGGCTCAACACCTAAAGCCTCAATTAATAAATCAGGAGCAATCGACTTCTCTTCAAGAATCGATGGAAACTCTAATTGAACCCATTCATCTACAAATCGGGATTTGAGAATACCACTTTTTGTATTAAAGCTAATCGTTTTGTCTTTTTCCACGTATCCGTTTTCCCATAAAAAAAATGAACTTGCTAATGTTCCGTGTCCACAAATAGGCATTTCTATAGAAGGAGAAAACCAGCGTAAATGGTAATCATTTTTATTGTGATAAATAAAAGCAGTCGCCGGTAAATTCACCTCTTTTGCAACATTCTGCATCCAATCAACATCCTTTTCTTCACTTAACAGACATACAGCGGCCGGATTTCCTTTAAAAGCTTTTTCTGTAAACGTATTAAAGCTTGATAATTTCATTTTGACTCCTCCGTTTGGTCTTCTTTTTAATTTTAAACATGTCTCTATTATAACTAGATTTACTTAGTACTACTAAGGTGTATGATAATCTTATTTCACAAAAAGAGGTAAGAATGGTAACCGTTGCCCAGAGGAATATATTATGAAAAGAGTTATAATACTGTTTTTTATGTATTCCTATCGGGGGTGTAGAAAAGATCATGATTCAATTCCATCACGGAAAAAAAGGATAAAGTATGCTTCATCCCTCATCATTCTTATTCGATTGTACCAAAAGGAGGTCTCTAAAGAATATCGTACCAGGGAAGATATATCTGATAATTCTAATTATTATTAAAGTTTTTCTATTATGGGTGTTACCCACTGAGGAATATGATTTGATTGAAATGCAATGTTTCCTTGAGACGTTTCTAAGATAAGTTCACCATCTAAAGTTTGAAGTAGATTATCACGAGATTTCGTGTGTCTTCTTAAAATGTCTTCAGTTGGAATATGATGACCTCCATTTTTCACACGTAAAGCAACCCTCTCAATATTTTTTATTTACTTCTTTCAAGCCAAGAAAAAACATAATAATTTCATAGCCATTTTCTTTAGCCTGTTTCATTTGGTTAATGGCATTTTTACCAGCCAGTGTAGTTTCAATGGAAAAGCTTTTTTCCTCTTTAATACACTCCCGTACTGTCTTGATCACTAATTTACCAGCTGCTAATCTCTTTAATTCTGGATTGCAAGGATCTAATCTTCGTGCAATGGCATCAGGATCAATATTAATTTAAATTCCCAACTTATCGATTATCAGACTTCGGAAGGTACTTTTCCCACTGCCGTTACTGCAAAGACATACATTAAAGGATTCTGAACCTTAGTCATATGTCTTATCCATTATGTTCTTTTTCAAACGGAACAATGCTTCCATTTGGATATTCTTTAACCCAACCATTTTCAGTATTGTAGATGATATAAGTGTTATTTGCTTTGGCATCTATTTTAGCTCGTTCGCCCGTCATTTTCACCCATTTATCAATCCAATAAAATTTTCTTTCCTTTGAATATCCGCTATCTTCTAACAAATGGTTCACCGCCTTTTTTACTCTTTATTTAAGTTTATCACAGCACTTTATTCCACACCCAAAATATACACTCCATTTCAAGGACGCTAACTTTCTTATTGCCCATATAAGAATATCATCCCAGGGACAAACATAATTGCTCCTCAAATTGTGAGTGTCCCTGGGACGATAGATCTGAACTTGAGACACAATTGCTCTTCAAATTGTGGATCAGGTTCTCGGTGGATGCATCAGTAAGATTATATCCCCTGGGTTTACGGGTCACTTCGGATTGCAAATCCTGCTGTATCATAACCTAGTGAATGAAACCGAGGATTGACGCGACTGTGTCAATCCTCGAGTTCTTTTAAAGGTCTTATCGCAGGTATGCATCCTTCGATCCCCCACAACCGAAACATACAAAGTGTTTTGGATTTGGTGAACTAGAGAATTGACACTAACTTTACCTACTGAGCATATATCACATATTCAGCTGTAGTAGAATTGGACTCACTTATTCAAGGGTTTTAACCAATTCTTTCAATAATTTTTCATCTACTGGCCCTCTAATCAGATGGGCAATGGTCCCATCCGTATTAATCATATACGTCGTTGGAAGTGGGATAATCTGGTATGCATCCATTGCTTTCCCTTCTACATCAAGTGGAATAGGGAATGTTAAACCGTAGGAGTCAACGAATTTTTTCACTATTCCAGGTCTATCAGCTGTCGTCATATTAATAGCAATAATTTCGACGTTTGCCGAATCTTTATTTTTCTTATAATAATTTTCCATATGTGGCATTTCAGTCTTGCACGGAGCACACCATGTTGCCCAAAAATTAAGAATTACTTTTCTGCCTCTATAATTCGATAACTTTACCATATCTCCATTAAGCGTAGAAAGTTCAAAGTCAGGTGCTATATCCCCTTTTTTAAGCCCTGATTCTTCTTTAAAAGAAGTATCTATCGTGGTTACAGTTGCAAAACTTTCGTTAGGTTCCATCTTCTCAACATTTGATTTCACAGTTAAAAAAAGCAGTGTACCAATGATTAAACCAGTGAAAATCAAGCCTAAATTTTTTTTAGTCAAAATTACTCCTCCGATTAGTACTGTTCTTATTTTTAATTACTTCCTCACTAGATGTGTATAGCTTGCTCACTTTACTGACCACTTATGTGGCTTTGTCTCCATTATGTGTGCTTATTTAGAAGGATAACAATTAATCTCTCAAGCAAGTATAAATACAGCAAATGTTTATTGCATAAGAATGGTTAATTTTGGGGATAATACTTGATAAAGGTTCTATTAATATCAAGAGGTGGCGTATGTATTTATTATTAGTGTTAGTTACTCGGACTTTATTTGCTTATAAATTTATTGATTGGTCACGTGTCAAAGAGCAATATCCTACGATTTTATTTTTCATTGCCATAAACATGACGTATAACACTATTTAGCATGATCAATTACTTTGGGCTTTTCAGGGAATCACTGCAGAATGGTTAAACCATATGACGATAAATTTATTTTTCACGTTTTTTATATGTCCGGTGACCCTAATTATTTTTTTCCAGCGAATGCCTACAGCTCGAAATGCAAAAATTACCTATATAGCAGTTTGGGTGATTTTTTATACCATTATTGAGGCGTTATTTGCTCATAAAGGAATGTATGTATACGGAGAAGGATGGAATAGCTGGCATAATATTTGGTTAAATGGCTCATTGTTTATGTTTTTACTCATCCATTATAGAAGACCTGCTTTGGCAATTATTCTTCTTTTACCAGCAGCAGTAATTTTCTATATCTTGTTCCCAGTTCCGCTTATTGAATAATCGATTCTAGAGGTGAGATTCTTTATGTTGGTCCAAAATGTTTTGTCCACACCAGTCTTTTTGTTACTACTGCTTTCAACCTATATATCCATGGCGCTCTATTTAGTTAGACTCGAGAAAAGAAAATCTAAAAAAAATTGATGATAACAGTTTAAACAAGCCGAAATACGCAAGTTTCCTAAGTGAAACTTGATATTTTGGCTTGTTCCTTTTAGATCCTACTACTTATGATAAGGTTCAGCGTAACAATTCTAAATGAGGTACTTTGCACACATCCTTAGAACTGATTCTATACGCCAAATATTACATACACCTTTACTCTAATCCCTGAAATGAAAGGAGCAGCCTTCTGGAAATCCTACAAAACTTTTCTTCCGGGATAAAAAGCAATATCAACCATATTAAATATCCAATAAATAAAAAACAAGCTAACGGTATCTTATAAATAGTTTGATTTTTTGGATCTGAATAATTACTTTTGTTTATGTACTTTCGAAAATATCGGTCATTTTTATCATCACCCCGGACCTAGTAATTTGTTTTAATTAGCAGTTCATAAGATTTATTCTAATATTAACACAAAATATACCAATTAAATGGTAATAGGTATGGATAAATATTTATTAAAGAAAGATCCTAATTCAATGTCACGACAAAAAGAGAGATAAAGTCAATGCTTTACCCCTCATCATTCTTATACGATTGTGCCAAGATGAGTTCTCTAATAATTCCCACCTTACCTGAAAGTCATTAGGTTCGTTTCTTTCTGTCTTTTTCTAGTTCGATATGCAAAGAAAAAAGCTAATAATGGCAGAAATGCAAGTATCCGAAACCAATTTTCTGCACCTAAGAAGTACAGTGATGGTAGTACTAGGGCAATTCCACTACTTAATAATGCTTTCCAAGACTGTTTGCGTATACCTGATATAAATAATATTGCTGAGACTCCAATCAATAACCAAAACATAAAACCAGCCCAATAGAAATCCATTTACTCCCTCCCTTTAATTTCACTCTTATACCTATTGTATTAATTTTTTTGTCGAAAATGCTTATTCACATAATGAGGAAGGCTTATTTACTAAATAAACATGCGTCCGCTACCCATCCATGTAACGGGAATATGTACTTATACATCAAGATATTATGACAGATGTAGAACCATACGAGGCTCGGTATCGGGTTGATCACTTCGACTTCCGTAACGGTATTATATTTCTAGGTTAATCGTAACCAATCCTGTTCCTTCCTTTTCTGAAAAGGATTCATTTAAAAAATACAAACCAACATCGTCATCTATTCCATATCCCACTGATACTTTAGTTTTAGATAAAGCTGATTTTAAATTACTTTCTTCTTTCCATTTAGTAAAATGAACGCTTATAACACAATTACTAATAAGTCCTAATCCATTAAGAAATAAGTGTTTATTTTTAGGCGTATCGATTGGTGGGATTACACAGTTTCTTGGACTAATTAATGCACCTGCTGAAAATCCTGCTACTGGAACACCCTGTTCATACATTTCTTTAATATGCTTACCGATATCTGTGTCAACAATATAGTCACGATAAAGCTCTGTTTTACCACCGCCAATAACTATTCCTGTACAAGAAACTAATTCCTCAATGGTACTTTTTGAAGGAATTGGAGAAAGTGGAAGATAAACAAATTTCACTAATCCATTGGTCTCTAATACAGAAGTATATTTTTTCATATACTCTTTCCAACCATCTCTTTCAAGAAATAAAACCGCTACCTTCCCTTTATTGTTGCAGCAAAAATCCGCAAACTTTCTGCCAAGGTGTTTTCCAAAAGGTGGACTTCCCCCAAACAAGAATAGATGTTTATTTTTCATCATTTCAACTCCCATTAGGACTGTGTACTCTATTAGATCAAATTTAATAGACTATCTCTCAAGTCCAGAATGTATATTATTTATTATTATGCATTTGTAATGAGCAACGTTTAAAGACTACCAGTCATTTTATATATTCAAGCAGCCAACAATCTTGGTATTCTCCTTCGTGAAGTTCACGTTTAGGAAGAAGTCGAACTTTTTTAAATCCACACTTTTCATAACATTTTATCGCTCTTACATTTCTAGATTGAGGATCCATAACTACTCGATCTGCTTTTTTTTGCTCGATTAAATAATTAACCATGGATTTAACAAGTAACGTTCCAATTCCTTTATCCCAATACTCTACTTCACCTATGAATTGGTCAGTGCCATAAACCTTTTCATTTAAATATCCATACTCTTTTTTCGTCTCATCATCTAATTGATAAAATTGGATATATCCTATTTCATTTTCTTCAAACTCTATAATACATTTGACTTCATCAACATCTTCTGAGGAATAAAATGCTTTATTCACTTTATCTAAATCAAAAGGATTGTCCCTTCCTTCATAAAACTCAAGGACAGATGGATCAGAAAGCCATTTGACTAATAGGATATTATCCTTTTCTTCTAATTTCCGAACTTTTAAATGCCCATTTTGAAACAACACAATATATCCCTCATTTTATCTATTATTCTGTTTCTAAGTTCATGAGTTTAAATACTCATTGTCTAGTTATTCCGCCAATCGAATTTATCATTGGGTACATCAAGTGTATGTCCATTAATGATTACAGTATCATTGTCAGTCCAGGAAATATCCGCAGTTTCCTGACGATAATTCCAATAAATATTTTTCCTCTTATTACTTTTTTCATTAAATACCAGTTCACCTCGTACTGCATAAGCAGTTGTGGCTCCACCATTCGTGTCATATGCTTTTAACGTGTAAGTTCCATCAGGTGAAGTTTCTTCCGTAAGAAATTCTCCAGTTGGCAGTCTATTCATATCGAAAAACGCCCAATACACGCCATACCCAAGGAGTCCTAGCAACAGCAGACCTCCAATAAGGAACACCCTTAATACTTTTTTATAAATTTTTTTCTTCTCAACCTTGATATCAGCGTTAATATCCATCATATTAGTCCTCCGATTAAAGCCACTCTCTATGACGATTTTAACATAAAACTCCAATTTTTTATGTGGAATTTACTGATTAACGATCAACTAACTAACTATCGAATGATCGGAAACAGAATTAATGGTTTATCGTTACTGCTTTTGTGTATTGGTTGCAACTTTCTCGATTTGGTTGCAACTTTCTCAATTTCGTTGCAACTTTTTTGATTTGGTTGCAACTTTCATCATTTGGTTGCAACTAACCAATTATCTCCTAATTTCCACATGATTTCTTTCACAAAAAACGCAGCCCTTCGCGAATGCGTGGGGCTGCCTAGCTAATTATGGTTTGTGTTTTACTTTTCCATCACAGTGATCATGTGTTTTCTGTGTCAAATAGTAGTTTCATTGTGAGATTGGGAATGGTCGCAAAATCTCAAAATAGGATAATATCAGTCAGCACACACTATCGTGTGTTTGGAAACAGACTTAATGCTACTTCGTTGCAACTTTTGTATATTGGTTGCAACTATCTCGATTTCGTTGCAAGTTTTTTGATTTGGTTGCAACTTTCTCGATTTGGTTGCAACTAACCAATTACCTCCTAATTTCCACACGATTTCTTTCACAAAAAACGCAGCCCTTCGCGAATGCGTGGGGCTGCCTAATTATGTTTTGTGTTTTGACTATTAAAACATAGTGATCCTGTGGATGAATTTCGATGTTTAATTGAATTCTCAAAGTTGCTGCTGTTTGTATTATGGCTATTTTTGATATAGCTCCTGATATTCGTGCTGGAGTATACTCATAACTACTGAATTATGATATTTATGATTATAATACACATTCTCTCTTTTGATTCCTTCCCTTTTGAAGCCTATTTTTTCATAAACATGAATGGCCCGATCATTAATCGAGTGAACATCTAATTCAATTCTATGTAGGTTTAATATTCCAAAACCGTAGTCTAACATTAGTTTTATGGCTGGTGTCCCATAACCCTGTCCTACATATGAATCGAAAATTGCTATTCGGAAATTCGCATCTCGATTGCTTGTATCATGCATCTCGTTTAATGCTACGTCTCCTACTAATTGATCATCTTCTTTTCGAATGATTCCGAACCCGACTCTTGATTTATCTTGAGCAAAATGTTGAAAAGATTGTTCAATCTCCACTTTTGTAAATGTCCTCTGAGTCCCAGTGAGCCTTCGCATTTCAGTATCGCTATTAATTTTTTGATAAAGAATATCCGCATCCTGTAGCTCTAAAGGTCGTAAGTAAATTTTTTCATCTTCTAAGACTTTTACAATACCCGACATAGTAAAACGCTCCTTTCATTTGTGTTGGAGGTAATTTATCCACTCTACAATTCAATAGCTTCTTGAATTAACACTTTAAATTTTTCTGGTTGAATTTCTTCTAATTTTTTGATTCGAATATGACGCATTTGTTTGCCTGTTCCTTCAAGAAGATTTTCTTTATCTTTAAGGCTGGCCCCAAAATAAAATCCTAAATTAACATGTTTTTTGGAAGGTTGAAGATAACATACATTTCCACTTTGCGCCTGATATGATGGCATACCCCACTTGATATCCTCCATAAGGTGTTCGGATGTTTCAAATAGAAGGCTACGCAAAGATGTTGTGATTTCTTGAATGTTCTCTGGGAATGTTTCAATGAATTGATCAACTTTTTGGCTATTACTAGTCTCCATTTATCTACACTCCTTTTGAAGTCTTGATTATCCATTATTTAAGTATAAACCTTTTCAGTATCATACATATTTTAACATAAAACACTATAGGAAAATGAAACTGTAGGATATGGTGTTTGCAATCCAGCGTACCTGTTACCTGGAATAGCAGGATCATCAACTAAACACTATTTTGCTAATGAACGATTTTCTAATTAAACTTTAACTAAGTTCTTCATAGTATGGGTACTCAGCGGATCGCAGTGCATGTTCAAACATGTTAATTTGATTCCTCACTAATGATTCTACTTAAGTGGATTTTAACTAAGCGCTTCGTTAGTTGATTGTGGTTAATGTGTATTATTCTTTAACTAAAGCTAATTTCTCTTCTTTCGAACCAGGTGAATGATTGCAGTGAAAGGCGGCGACTCCAG
>NZ_ALJG01000282.1 GCF_000286315.1 Paenisporosarcina sp. TG20
AACGGAAATCATACCGGAAACTATAGTTGATACTGTGTGTACTTTTTTAAAGAACCGGGCATACTTTGCTCGGTTTTTCTTATTAATGACTTGCGAAGTCACTTTTAATGTGTTATATTATCAAATGGTGTCATTACACACGCATTTGGATAGTGACAAGTGGTCCTTAATTGAATTGAGGTCTTGAGCACTAGTTGAAGAATGCGGAGGGAAAAAAACCATATCAGGAGGAAACAAAACATGTCAGTCATTTCTATGAAACAATTGCTCGAAGCAGGTGTCCACTTCGGTCACCAAACACGCCGTTGGAATCCAAAAATGAAAAAATATATTTTTGTTGAACGTAACGGAATCTACATCATTGATCTTCAAAAAACGGTTAAAAAGCTAGAAGAAGCTTATGCCTTCATGCGTCAAGTTGGTGCTGATGGTGGTAAAGTTCTTTTTGTAGGTACGAAAAAACAAGCTCAAGAAGCAATTAAAGAAGAAGCGATACGTTCAGGTATGTATTATGTTAACCAACGTTGGTTAGGTGGTACATTAACGAACTTCGGTACGATACAAAAACGTGTTAATCGTTTAAAAGCTATCGAAAAAATGGAAGAAGACGGTACATTTGATGTTCTTCCTAAAAAAGAAGTAGTTCAACTAAAAAAACAGCATGAACGTCTTGTTAAATTCCTAGGCGGTATTCGTGATATGAAAGGTGTGCCGGACGTAATGTTCGTTGTAGACCCTCGTAAAGAGCGTATTGCTGTTGCTGAAGCTATTAAATTGAACATCCCTCTAGTAGGAATTGTTGATACAAACTGTGACCCAGATGAAATCGACTATATCATTCCTGCAAACGACGATGCTATTCGCGCCGTTAAATTACTAACAGGTAAAATGGCTGATGCTTTACTTGAGTCTAGACAAGGTGAAGAAGATTCTCCAGCTGAAGCTGCTGAGTAATTTCACGTATGATAAAGGTGATAAGCGGCTAAACCCCTTATCACCTTTTTTTGACAAAGTATAAATTTTCGGATATCAGTATAATAAAAGACACAAGTTAATACTTGAATAGGAGGAAAAAATAATGGCAGTAACAGCACAGATGGTTAAAGAATTAAGAGGTCAAACAGGTGCAGGTATGATGGATTGTAAAAAAGCATTAATCGAAACAGATGGTGATATACCTGCTGCAGTAGATTTTTTGCGTGAAAAAGGACTTTCTAGCGCAGCAAAGAAAGCAGATCGTATTGCAGCAGAGGGAACAACTTACATCCTAACTGAAGGTAATGAAGCTGTTTTACTTGAAGTGAATGCTGAAACCGATTTTGTAGCAAAAAATGTTGGCTTCCAAACATTAGTTAAAGAGTTGGCTGAGCATTTATTAGCTACAAAACCTTCAACAGTTGAAGAAGCTACTGAATCTACAATGCCTAATGGGTTAAATGTTGCTGATCACATTTCAAATGCAATTGCAAAAATTGGTGAAAAAATTACACTACGTCGTTTTGTTGTTAGAACTAAAACTGACCAAGATGCATTTGGTCCTTATCTTCACATGGGTGGACGAATTGGTGTTCTAGTAACACTTGAAGGTTCTACTGATGCGCAAGCAGCTAAAGATGTAGCAATGCATGTTGCTGCTTTAAACCCTCAATATATTTCTCGTGATGAAGTTTCAGAAGAGGAAGTTGACCGCGAACGTAAAGTATTAACAGAGCAAGCTTTAAACGAAGGCAAGCCTGAAAATATTGTTGCTAAAATGGTAGAAGGACGTCTTGGAAAATACTTTGAAGATGTTTGTTTACTTGACCAATCTTTTGTTAAAAATTCTGATCAAAAAGTAAAAGATTTTGTAAAATCAACAGGTGGACAAATTACTGAATTCGTACGTTATAGTGTTGGCGAAGGAATTGAAAAACGCCAAGATAACTTTGCCGATGAAGTTATGAGTCAAGTTAACAAAGGAAATTAAAGCAAATAAATAGTTACTCTAGGGAGCACGTTTATGTGTTCCCTATTTTTCGAAATAAGTGTAATGGAGGCTACCTATGAGCACACCACAATATAATAGAGTCGTGTTAAAACTAAGTGGAGAAGCTTTAGCTGGAGAACCTGGTTTTGGTCTTGTTCCAGATATAATTAAATCAATTGCTGAACAAGTAAAGGAAGTTGTTGAGTTAGGTGTAGAAGTAGCTGTTGTCGTTGGTGGCGGAAATATTTGGCGTGGTAAGGTAGGCAGTGAAATGGGCATGGACCGTGCAACTGCAGATTATATGGGTATGCTAGCTACCGTTATGAACTCTTTAGCGCTACAAGATGCACTTGACAAAATTGGTATTGAAACTCGTGTTCAATCATCAATTGAAATGAGACAAGTTGCTGAACCATATATTCGTAGAAAAGCAATTCGACATTTGGAGAAGAAGCGAGTCGTTATTTTCGCGGCAGGAACTGGGAATCCTTACTTTTCTACAGATACAACCGCAGCTCTTCGTGCAGCTGAAATAGAAGCTGATGTTATTCTAATGGGAAAAAACAATGTAGATGGTGTTTACTCAGATGATCCAAAAACAAATAGCAATGCTGTAAAATATGACACATTATCTTTCCTAGAAGTAATTCAACAAGGGCTGCAGGTAATGGATTCTACTGCTTCGACTTTATGTATGGACAACGATATCCCGCTCATAGTATTCTCAATTATGGAGAGTGGAAATATTAAACGTGTCGTATTAGGTGAAAAAATTGGTACCATTGTTAGGAGGAATACGTAATGTCAAAACAAGTGACTAGTGAAACAAAAGAGAGAATGACAAAAGCAATTCAAGCATTAAGCCGCGAACTTTCGACAATTCGTGCCGGTCGTGCGAGTTCATCGTTGCTAGATAAAATTTTTGTTGATTATTACGGCTCGCCAACGCCAATTAGTCAAATAGCAGGAATCGCTACACCTGAAGCAAGATTGTTAACCATTCAACCTTATGACAAATCATCTCTAGGTGATATTGAAAAGGCTATTCAAAAATCAGACCTGGGAATATCACCAACGAATGATGGAACACTTATTCGTATTGCTATACCTGCTCTGACAGAAGAACGTCGTAAAGAGTTGGTAAAACTAGTTAAAAAAGAAGCAGAAGAAGCAAAAGTTGGAATTCGCAATATTCGACGTGATGCAAACGATGAATTGAAAAAGCTAGAGAAAAAGAAGGAAATCACAGAAGATGGTTTACGTGGATTCTCTGAGGATGTCCAAAAATTAACAGATGATCATATCGTCTTAATTGATCAAGTTGCTAAAGACAAAGAAAAAGAGATCTTAGAAGTATAAATTAAGTAACATTTTTTGAACTTTTTATCTACTAAGACGTTCCTATAAATAATAGGAATGTCTTTTTTTTGTAGGAATGAAGAAAATCTAAAGGATTTTTGATATGATAAGAAGGACAACATTCCGATAGGTGCGTAAAGTGGAGGACATAACATGTTACATAAACTCATTCGGAGAAAACCCGAAAAAAAAAATCAAACGATTGCGGAGCGAATTTCGCATTCAACAAAAGAACCTATACCATCTCACATAGCCATCATAATGGATGGAAATGGAAGATGGGCTAAAAAGCGTTTACTTCCTCGTGTGGCAGGACATCACGAAGGAATGAAAACAGTTCGTAAAATCACAAAACTGGCTAATAAGCTAGGCGTGCAGGCATTAACTGTCTATGCTTTTTCTACCGAGAACTGGAAACGTCCAAAACTTGAGGTGGATTTTATTATGCGATTGCCTGAGGAGTTTTTAGGAACGTATCTTCCAGAGCTTATTGAGGAAAATGTGCGGGTGGTTATGATGGGGGAAAATAATACATTACCTCTACACACGCAAGAAGCTGTTAAAAAAGCAATAGAAACAACAAAAGAAAACACGGGACTCGTATTAAATTTCGCTTTAAACTATGGTAGTAGAGCTGAAATTGCGCAAGCGGTCCAAAATATTGTGCACCAAGTTCAACAAGGTACTCTTACATACAGCGATGTTAATGAAGAATTAATCTCACAGCATTTAATGACATGTGACTTACCTGAACCCGACTTACTTATTCGAACGAGTGGAGAGGTAAGACTGAGTAATTTCATGTTGTGGCAACTCGCTTATACTGAGTTTTGGTTTACGGATACGTTATGGCCAGATTTTGATGAAAATTGCTTATTAGATGCAATAGAGAGTTATCAAAAACGAAATCGGCGTTACGGGGGTTTGAAGGGGGACGAAACACATTGAAACAACGCATGATTACAGGTGCGATTGCTGCTGCACTATTCATTCCAATAGTCGTGCTAGGTGGTCTACCATTTATTCTACTCGTTTATGCTATTGCAGCAGTTGGATTATTTGAGATCTTTCGAATGAAAGGTAGTTCAATTTTTTCAGTCCATGGACTCATCACTTTAATTGCGTTATTTGCATTTATAATGCCAAACAAATGGGCAATACCATTTTTAGAGGCTACGGGTTATAGTAAGATAGATTTGACACTTATTGCAGTTCTATTATTACTGACATATACAGTCGTTGTTAAAAATCGCTATACATTTGAAGATGCCGCATTTTCAATATTAGGGGTATTTTATGTTGGAATTGGGTTTTCCTATTTTATAGAGACCCGTATAGTCGGTATTGAATATGTGATATTTGCATTAGTAATTGTTTGGACAACAGATTCTGGTGCGTATTTCATAGGCAAAAAATTTGGGAAAAGAAAATTGTGGCCCGATATTTCTCCTAATAAAACAATTGAAGGTTTCTTAGGAGGAGTTGCTGTGGCTATTATTTTTGCGTCTGTTTTCCACTGGATTTCACCGTTAAATTCATCTTTTATGATAGTAATAGTAGTAGCGATTCTCGCTTCAATCTTTGGGCAAGTCGGTGATTTAGTGGAGTCAGCACTAAAACGATATTATAACGTAAAAGACTCGGGAAATATCTTACCTGGACATGGTGGAGTCTTAGACCGATTTGATAGTTTGTTATTTGTGTTACCACTTTTACATTTCTTACATTTTGTTGGTTAAGGGGATTCAAAATTTATGACAAAGCAAATTAGTTTATTAGGAGCAACAGGTTCAATCGGAATGCAAACGATTGACATTATAAGAGAGCATTCACATGAGTTTAAACTAGTGGCTTTTTCTGCAGGACGAAATTTAGAAAAAACACGGGAAATAATTCGTGAATTTTCCCCTTCACTTGTTTCGGTTCAAGAAGAAAATGATGCAATAATGCTTAAAAAGGAATTTCCCCGTATTGAACTTGCATATGGTAGCAAAGGGATGATTGATGTTGCAACACATAGCGATGCTACGTTACTTGTAAATGCAGTCTTAGGAAGTATTGGGTTAGAATCGACTTTACAGGCGATTAAACAGCAAAAAACAATTGCACTAGCGAATAAAGAAACACTGGTCACTGCTGGACATCTAGTCATGGCTGCAGCTGAAAAATATCAAACAATAATTTTACCAGTGGATAGTGAACATTCAGCAATTTTCCAATCAATGAATGGAGAAAAAAGAAGCCAAGTCAGCCGTTTAATTTTAACTGCATCAGGTGGAAGTTTCCGCGATAAGACACGTGAAGAGTTAAAGAATGTAACAATTCAGGATGCATTAAATCATCCAAACTGGTCGATGGGTGCAAAAATAACAATCGACTCGGCAACAATGATGAACAAAGGTTTAGAAGTAATCGAAGCACAAGTGCTATTTGATATGCCATATGATGACATCGAAGTAGTATTACATCGGGAAAGTATCATTCATTCTATGGTTGAGTTCCAAGACACGAGTGTAATGGCACAACTCGGAACACCAGATATGCGTGTACCTATTCAATATGCACTTTCTTATCCCGATCGACTGCCAAGAAAACAAGCGAAGCGTTTAAATCTTGTGGAAATTGGTAAACTTCATTTTGAAGAAATGAGTTTTGAGCGTTTTCATGCTTTAAAACTTGCTTACGATGCAGGACGAGCAGGCGGGTCTATGACTACAGTTTTAAATGCGGCGAATGAAGCAGCAGTTGCATTGTTTTTGGGTGAGAAAATTAATTTCTTGCAAATTGAAGAATTCATTGAACGTGCGATGGATAATCATGTGGTCATAAATAACCCGGATTTAGAAACAATCCTACATGTTGATGCTAAAACAAGAAATGCTGTTCATAACATGGTAAAATGATGAAAGATTTATGTTTGAAAATGTGCGAAAAAGGTGGGAATTTATGGAAACAACTATTGCTTTTATATTAATATTTGGTTCACTTGTGTTCTTTCATGAACTTGGCCACTTTATTTTTGCCAAACGTGCAGGAATTATGGTGCGTGAATTTGCTATAGGTTTTGGTCCGAAATTGGTAGGTATTACAAAAGGTGAAACATTATATACACTTCGTCTACTACCACTTGGTGGGTACGTAAGAATGGCTGGAGAAGATATGGACTCGGTTGAACTACAACCAGGTTATCGAGTAGGACTAGTATTAAACAATAAAGAAGAGGTTGTCAAAATTGTTTTAAATCAGAATAAGCAACAACAAGATATGTTGTTCTTAGAAACTGAACGTGCTGATTTGGAAAAAGGGCTATGGATTGAAGGCTACAATGAGGATGACCGACTTGTTCGATATACTGTTTCTCGAAAAGCTGTCATTTCTGAAAACGGCAAAGAAACGTTAATCGCCCCTTATAATCGTCAGTTTAATTCAAAATCAATTGGACATCGAACGATGACAATTTTTGCTGGTCCATTATTCAATTTTATTTTAGCATTTTTTATTTTCTTAGTAATTGGTTTAGTACATGGCGTTCCAACTAATGAGCCAATTATTTCAGATGTGGCAGATGATGGCCCAGCACTTGAAGCTGGCATGCAAGGCGGGGATTTAGTAACGAAAATTGATGGACAATCAATTGATACGTGGCAAGATCTCGCTGCGAAAGTACAAGAGAGTGCCGGTCAAGCATTAACTTTTGAATATGTTCGGGATGGCGAGGTAATTAATTCAACGATTACTCCAAAAACCGTTGAACAAGATGGGAATTCTTATGGCCAAATTGGTGTTTTATATGAAAGTCCAGTTGAAAAAAATCCAATAAAAGCTGTAATCTATGGTGCGGATCAAACTGTAACATGGATTGTGAAAATTTTTGAATTACTTGGCATGTTAGTTACTGGTCAATTCACAATAGATGCCTTGTCTGGCCCAGTGGGAATTTATAAAGCTACCGAAGAAGTAGCTCAGTACGGAATCTTTAACTTAATGAATTGGGCAGCAATATTAAGTATTAACTTAGGTATTATGAATTTACTTCCATTACCAGCGTTAGACGGTGGACGTTTACTATTCTTCTTGATTGAAGCTATACGTGGCAAACCTGTGGATCGTCAAAAAGAAGGTATGGTACATTTCGTTGGAATTATGTTACTGATGGTTCTAATGGTCGTAGTCACTTGGAATGATATTCAACGATTTTTCTTTTAACTAAAATACGTATTCGTATGAGGAGCATACTCACTTATGAAACAGAGTCTTACATTTATCCCTACACTCCGGGAAACTCCAGCTGATGCAGATGTTAAATCCCATCAGCTGCTCCTTCGGGCTGGTTTTATTCGTCAAAATACTAGCGGAATCTATTCATTTCTACCTCTAGGTAAACGTGTTCTTCAAAAAGTAGAAAGCATTGTACGTGAAGAAATGGATGCTATTAATGGTGTGGAAGTGCTAATGCCAGCTATGCAACAAGCTGAATTATGGCAAGAAACAGGGCGCTGGTATTCATATGGTCCTGAGTTAATGCGTTTAAAGGATAGACATAATCGTGAGTTTGCATTAGGTGCAACACATGAGGAAGTCATTACATCTTTACTGCGTGATGAAATTAAATCGTATAAAAAATTACCACTAACTTTGTATCAAATTCAAGCCAAATTCCGTGACGAGAAACGACCACGATTTGGGTTGCTACGCGGTAGAGAGTTTCTAATGAAAGATGCTTATTCATTCCATGCTACACGTGAAAGTTTAGATCTAACATATGACCATATGGTCCAGGCATATACAAATATATTCACTCGTTTAGCCTTGGACTTCCGTGCAGTAATTGCTGATTCAGGTGCTATCGGAGGTAAAGATACTCATGAATTTATGGTGCTATCTGAAATAGGAGAAGATACAATTGCCTATTCTGATGGATCCGACTTTGCTGCTAATATTGAAATGGCGGAAGTGAAAGTATCGTATCAAACCTCAACAGAAGAACTTAGAGATGTAGAGAAAGTAGCTACTCCAAATCAGAGAACGATTGATCAAATAGCTAGTTTCTTAAATGTAGAAGAACAACGATGCATTAAAACATTAGTTTATAACGTAGATGACCAGTTAGTACTGGTGTTAGCACGTGGCGATCATGAAATAAATGAAATTAAAGTAAAAAATGTATTAGAAGCAAAATCGGTAGAACTTGCAACGGAAGAAGAGATTCAAAACTTACTAAATTGCGAAGTTGGGTCACTAGGTCCAGTTCAGATCCCTGTTGGTGTAAAAGTTATTGCTGATCACGCAGTTGCAGCTATTCGTAACGGAATATGTGGAGCAAATGTTGCTGGTTTCCATTTAGTAAATGCTAATCCAGAACGTGATTACTTAGTAAATCAATATGAAGACCTACGTTTTGTAATGGAAGGTGATCCATCACCAGACGGAAAAGGAACAATTGTTTTCACCCAAGGGATTGAAGTAGGACATGTCTTCAAACTAGGGACAACTTACTCAGAACCAATGAAGGGTACTTTCTTAGACGATAACGGTCGCTCGAAACCTTATATCATGGGATGCTATGGAATTGGTATTTCTCGTGTAATGGCTGCTGTAGCAGAACAGTTCCAAGATGATAAAGGTCTAATTTGGCCAATGACCGTTGCACCTTATGATGTACATTTGGTTCCTGTTAATATGAAAGATGAAGCACAAGTTTCACTAGCCGATGATTTATATACGTTAATCAAATCAAATCGATATGATGTGTTATACGATGACCGTGCAGAAAGAGCAGGAGTTAAATTTGCTGATTCTGATTTAATTGGACTTCCAATCCGAATTGTAGTTGGTAAAAAAGCATCCGAAGGGTTAGTTGAAGTGAAAATAAGAAAAACAGGTGAAACATTTGAATGGAAAAAAGAAGAGATACTTGACCAACTTCAATCTTTCTTTTCAACATTAAAAAATTAATTAAAAGGAAGACCTTGAAAACAGGTCTTCTTTTCTTTTAAAAAATAAGAAAGTATATAAAATTGGTGTGCTATGAATTCAGTATTCCTGGCATTTTTTCTATTATGATACCGCTGATTAGCGCTCCAGGCGGACGCTTTCCACGGGGCGGACGGTAAGCCTCCTCGGTCGCTAGCGCTCCACTGCGGGGCCCCACAGGAACGCAGTGACGAGGAGACTGAAGCCATGCCCGCGAAAAGCGTCCACCGTAGCCGAAATAAACGGGTTTCTAAGGTTACCCTTCTTAAAAGGGCCGGGCGCACTTGCCCGGTTTTTCTTACTAATTCACTGAAAGGAGACATAGCACATGGACAACGAACAGGATGCTAAAAAAAGGTTACAGCTATTACTACAACAGTTAGAACTAACCTCTGATGAATATATACCTCACTTTGAATCCGCTTCTCTAAGTCGCATGACGGTACATAAGAAAGAACGTGTATGGCGTTTTACAATACAAGTAGAAAAACTTCTACCATTTAATATGTTTTCGTTGTTTAACATGCGTTTACGTGAAAAGTTTGCAGGAATAGCTGATATTAAGTTATCGATTACATGCGCCAATCCACAAGTGCATGATGAAACGATTGCTGCATACTGGTCATTTATTTTACAAGAAATTGATGATATGTCTCCACCATTAAAAAATCTATTAAATAATCAAGTTCCATCCTTTAATGGACAAACTATCTACTTTACTTGTGGAAATGATATTGAATTGCGCACATTGAAAAATAAATATTCAACTAGAATTTCAGAGATTTATACTTCATATGGCTTTCCTGTTCTATCAATCGATTTCAAAATAATTGAGGTAGAGTCAGATATTGCAGAAGCACAACAAGCATTTATGAAGCAACGAACACTAGAAGAAGAAGAACTAGGCAAAAAAGCATTAGCAGATATGCAAAAACGTGAAAGCAACAGACAATCAAATCCTTCTGGAACATTGAATGGACCGTTCCGTCTGGGGATTCCAATAAAAGCAAATGAACCAATTATGGAAATTAAACAAATTCAAGATGAAGAACGACGTATTACGATCGAAGGGTATGTATTTGATGTAGAAGTAAGAGAGCTGCGTAGTGGTAGATCTTTATTAACAATAAAAGTCACAGATTATACTGACTCGATACTTGTTAAAATGTTTTCTCGTGATCAAGAGGATGCAGACCTTATGGGCTTGCTAAAAAAAGGAACATGGTTAAAAATTCGAGGATCAGTTCAAAACGATACATACGTTCGGGACTTAATTATTATGGCTCAAGATATAATGGAAATTAAAGTAGATGCAAGGAAAGATACATCACAGGATAGTGAAAAGCGTATCGAGCTTCATTTACATACACCTATGAGTCAAATGGATGCAGTTTCTTCTGTGGATGCTCTAGTCAGCCAAGCAGCAAAATGGGGTCACCCGGCAGTTGCTATAACGGACCATGCAGTTGTTCAATCTTTTCCAGATGCCTATGCAGCTGGAAAAAAATATGGAATTAAAATCATCTATGGCTTAGAAATAAATATGGTAAATGATGGTGTACCTATTGCATATGAAGAAGAACATCGTGCGTTAGATGATGCAACTTATGTAGTGTTTGATGTTGAAACGACAGGGCTATCCGCAGTGTATAACTCGATAATCGAACTTGCTGCTGTGAAGATAAAAAATGGACAAGTAATTGATAAATATGAGAGCTTTGCTAATCCTCATCATGCCCTATCTGCCACAACAACCGATTTAACTGGGATTACGGATGATATGGTACAAAATGCACCAGATATAGAAAGTGTGATTAAACAATTTCATGACTGGATTGGAGATAGTATTTTAGTAGCCCACAATGCATCATTTGATATGGGATTCTTGTATGTAGGCTATAAAAAGTGTGGACTTGAAAAAACAATTCATCCAGTAATTGATACGTTGGAATTGTCTCGTTTCTTACATCCAGAAATGAAAAATCATCGCTTAAACACAATGGCAAAAAAATTCAACATTGACCTTACACAACATCATCGCGCAATTTATGATGCTGAAGCTACAGGATTTTTGCTTATAAATTTGTTAAAAGAAGCAGAACAAAAAGGTATCCACTATCACGATGAATTCAATCATCAAACCGGCAATGGAGATGCATATAAAAGAGCTCGCCCAACACACTGTACACTCCTTGCAAAAGACTTAATAGGGTTAAAAAACTTGTTCAAACTCGTCTCTTCTTCTCATATGGATACATTTTTCCGTGTTCCACGTATCCCACGTTCCAAGTTAGTGAAGCACCGTCAGGGATTGTTGATTGGGTCGGGATGCGATAAAGGGGAAGTGTTTCAAGGTTTAATGCAAAAATCTCCTGAAGAAGTTGAAGAAATTGCAAAGTTCTATGATTATTTAGAGGTGCATCCAAAAGATGTGTATGCACATTTAATTGAACTAGAACTCGTGCAAGATGAATGGAATCTAGAAGATATTATCCGCAAAATGGTTAAGTTAGGTAAGAAAGTAGATCTTCCTGTTGTGGCAACCGGAAATGTTCATTATGTAAATGAAAATGATGCGATTTTCAGACAAATTTTAATTGGGGGCCAAGGGGGAGCTAACCCTTTAAATCGACACAAGTTACCAAAAGTACATTTCCGTACTACCAATGAAATGTTAGATGCTTTTGCCTTTTTAGGTGAAGACGTAGCGAAACAAATCGTGGTGGAAAATAGTCATAAAATAGCTGAGAGAATTGAAGAAATCAAACCTATCAAAGATGATTTATATACACCAAAGATTGAGGGTTCAGACGAAGAAGTTCGAGTGATGAGCTATAATATGGCCAGACAAATCTATGGTGATAAACTGCCTGAAATAGTGGAAGCTCGAATTGAAAAAGAGCTAAAATCTATTATTGGACATGGATTTGCAGTAATTTACTTGATTTCCCACAAATTAGTTAAGAAATCTCTAAATGACGGTTATTTAGTCGGTTCTCGTGGTTCTGTTGGTTCTTCACTTGTTGCAACACTAATGGAAATTACAGAAGTAAACCCTTTACCTCCACATTATATTTGTCCATCTTGTCAACATGCTGAGTTCTTTGACGATGGGTCAGTAAGTTCTGGATTCGACTTACCAAACAAAGTTTGTCCGAATTGTGATTCACCATATAAAAAAGATGGACAAGATATTCCGTTCGAAACATTCCTTGGTTTTAAAGGAGATAAAGTACCAGATATTGATTTGAACTTCAGTGGTGAGTATCAATCGCAAGCACATAATTACACGAAAGTGTTATTTGGTGAAGATAATGTCTACCGAGCAGGTACGATTGGAACCGTTGCTGAAAAAACAGCTTATGGATACGTTCGAGGTTATGCAAACGACCATAATCTAACGATTCGCGGTGCTGAAATTGATAGACTAGTGCAAGGATGCTCCGGGGTTAAACGTTCGACTGGGCAACATCCTGGAGGGATAATTGTAGTACCAGATTATATGGACATATTCGACTTCTCTCCTATTCAATTTCCAGCCGACGCTCAAGACTCTGAATGGAAAACGACACATTTTGACTTCCATTCCATCCATGATAATCTATTGAAATTGGATATACTGGGTCACGATGATCCTACGGTAATCAGAATGTTACAAGACTTATCAGGGATTGATCCAAAAACCATTCCGACGGATGACCTGGAGGTTATGAAAATTTTTAGTGGAACCGAGTCCCTTGGTGTGACACAAGAGCAGATAGGTTGTAAGACAGGAACTTTAGGTATTCCCGAATTCGGTACAAGATTCGTTCGACAAATGTTAGAAGAAACGAAACCATCAACATTTTCTGAACTTGTTCAAATTTCTGGTCTATCTCACGGTACCGATGTATGGATAGGTAATGCACAAGAGCTAATTCAAAATGGTACATGTGTTTTGTCGGATGTTATTGGATGTCGAGATGATATTATGGTGTATTTAATTTATCAAGGGCTTGAACCGTCAATTGCTTTTAAAATTATGGAATCTGTGCGTAAAGGAAAAGGGTTAACTCCTGAGTTTGAAGCGGATATGAGATCAAATGGAGTACCTGTTTGGTATATCGATGCTTGCAAAAAGATAAAATACATGTTCCCCAAAGCTCATGCTGCAGCATATGTATTAATGGCAGTCCGCATAGCCTATTTTAAAGTCCATTTCCCTATTTTATATTACGCTGCGTATTTCACGGTTAGGGCAGCAGATTTTGACTTACACTCTATGACAAAAGGTTCTGCATCAATGCGTGCAAAAATAGATGAAATCAATGCTAAAGGTTTGGATGCTTTACCAAAAGAAAAAAGCTTACTGACTGTACTTGAAATTGCATTAGAAATGTGTGAACGTGGTTATCACTTTAAAAAAGTGGACTTATATACATCTCAATCAGCTGAATTTATTATTGATGGCAAAGGATTAATCCCACCCTTCAATGCGATTCCAGGCTTAGGAACTAATGTTGCGAAAGCAATTGTTGAAGCACGAGTAAATCGAGAGTTCTTGTCTAAAGAAGATCTAGGACAGCGTGGACGTGTTTCTAAGACATTAATTGAGTACATGAATCAGCTGGGTTGTTTAGAAGGCATGCCAGAGGCAAATCAATTATCATTATTCTAGGCATTATTTGCACTGGATGCATTCGTATGGTATGGTTTGTATAACAAGTTGTTGATAGAATTACGGTAAAAGAGTGGGATTTCCCGCTCTTTTCTGTTTGTTATGTCGAAAATAAATTGCTGCAGGAGGCATGGCGATGAGCAATATATTAACCGAAATAGAAAAACTTGTAACGCCTATTGTTGAAGAATTAAATTTAGAGTTAGTTGATTTAGAATTTGTAAAAGAAGGTCGCAGTTGGTTTTTACGTATTTATGTGGATACACATGAAGGTGGAATCGACATTGAACATTGTGCACTTGTAAGTGAACGTTTGAGTGAAGTGTTAGATGGTAAAGATCCAATTGAGCAGAACTACTTTCTAGAAGTTTCTTCTCCAGGTGCTGAACGCCCTTTGAAAAAAGAGAGTGATTACGAACGTGCAGTTGGTAAATTCATTTATGTGAAAACATATGAGCCGGTGAATGGGTTGAAAGAATTCGAAGGAATCTTAACTGCTTATAGTGACCAAGGCTTAGAAATGGAAGTACGAATAAAAACAAGAAAAATTAAAGTTCAACTTGCAAAAGAGAAAGTTGCTTTAGCGCGTTTAGCGATCAATTTCTCTGCATAATGTGAATGTAGGAGTGAAGATAAAATGGCAAATGATTTGCTAGATGCTTTATTAACTCTTGAAAAACAAAAAGGAATTTCACGAGATGTTTTAATTGAAGCGATTGAAGCGGCGCTTGTAACAGCGTATAAACGAAATTTTAACCAAGCTCAAAATGTACGTGTTGATTTAAACATAGATAAAGGAACGATGTTCGTATATTCGCGCAAAGATGTTATGGAAGAAGTTTTAGACGAACGTCTTCATATATCATTAGAAGATGCGAGACAAATAAATCCAGCATTTGAACTTGGCGATATTGTGGAGCAAGAAGTTACGCCTAGAAATTTTGGGCGTATTGCAGCACAAACTGCTAAACAAGTTGTTACACAGCGTGTTCGTGAAGCAGAACGTGGTATGATTTATGACGAATATGTTGACCGTGAAGAAGATATTGTAAACGGTATAGTCGAACGTCTAGATTCACGTAATATTTATGTTGGTCTTGGAAAAGTAGAAGCTGCGTTACCGGTGAATGAACAAATTCAAACGGAAACATATCGTCCACATGAACGAATCAAAGTCTATATCACTAAAGTTGAACGTACAACAAGAGGACCACAAGTATTTGTTTCACGCACACACCCTGGACTACTTCGCCGTTTGTTTGAAATGGAAGTTCCTGAAATTTATGATGGAATTGTTGAAATTAAATCTATTGCGCGTGAAGCTGGTGATCGATCAAAGATTTCAGTTGTCGCTCATAATGAAGATGTAGATCCAGTAGGTTCATGTGTCGGTGCAAAAGGGTCACGTGTACAAACTATCGTTAATGAGTTAAATGGAGAAAAAATTGATATTGTTGAGTGGTCTGAAGATCCAGCGATATTTGTCGCCAATGCTCTTAGCCCATCTAAAGTTTTAGATGTGCAAGTCCATGAAGAAAATAAATCAACAACAGTAGTTGTTCCTGATTATCAATTATCGTTAGCGATAGGTAAGCGCGGTCAAAATGCACGTTTAGCTGCGAAACTAACTGGATGGAAGATTGACATTAAGAGTGAGACCGATGCTCGTGAACTTGGTATTTACCCTACTGTTCAAGATTCTTTAAACTACGATTCTGAAGATGAAGAATACGAAACAGATAGCGAAGATAATTTTGATTTATACAAAGATGACGAAGAATAGACGAAGAGGGTGAATTTTGATGTCTAGTCAAAAGAAATTACCTTTAAGAAAATGTGTTGCTACAGGCGAAATGTTTCCTAAAAAAGAAATGATTCGTATTGTTAGATCAAAAGAAGGTGAAGTTTCTGTGGACTTGACTGGTAAAAAATCAGGCCGCGGAGCTTATGTTTCTAAAACCAAACAGGCAGTTGAAATTGCAAAAAAACGCAAAGTTCTAGATAACCAACTAGAAGTAAAAATACCAGAAAGCATTTTTGATGAGTTGTTAAATGTGATCGAAAGAGAGCAATTAAAATGAAAACTCAACAGCAAATATTACAACTTCTTGGTCTAGCCGTCCGTGCAAGAATGTTAACTTCTGGTGAAGAGCTAGTGGTTAAGGAAATTCGTAATAATAAAGCAAAATTAGTTATTATTTCCACAGACGCCTCAGATAATACAATGAAAAAAATTCAAGATAAATGTAAGTCTTACAACGTTGAGTTACATGTTTTCGGTGATCGATCAGATCTCGGACATGCTACAGGAAAAGCGGCTCGAGTGGTACTAGCAATTACTGACGAAGGTTTCGCGAAAAAAATTACCGAACTTCTCAACGAATTTAACCGGGGGTGACCAAATGACCAAATTACGGGTTCATGAATATGCAAAACAAATTAATAAAACAAGTAAAGAAGTTATTGATCAATTAAATAAGTTAGATGTAAAAGTTTCGAATCATATGTCTACATTAGAAGGAGACGCTCTTTCTAAATTAGATTCTGTTTATAAAAAACCTTCAACTTCTGCTTCAAAACCATCATCACAAAGTGGAAGTACTTCACAAGCTAGTGGTTCTCAAGGCAATCGTCCCCAAGGTAGTAGTTCGCAAGGCAACCGTCCTCAAGGTAGTGGCTATCAAGGTAACCGCCCACAAGGAGATCGTCCTCAAGGTAGTGGGTATCAAGGTAACCGCCCACAAGGAGATCGTCCTCAAGGTAGTGGTTCTCAAGGTAACCGCCCGCAAGGAGATCGTCCTCAAGGTAGTGGATATCAAGGTAA
>NZ_ALJG01000283.1 GCF_000286315.1 Paenisporosarcina sp. TG20
GCATTTAATTTTACAACTAGCCTATTAAATTAAATACAAGTTAATAGGCAAATGTATATAGATCTTTAGGTACAAAGTATTTAACTTTTAACCAACTGTATGGATTTATTTTACTTAATTTTTATTAATAATGACTTTCTTATATTATAAATACGAACATATGTGTGGTATAATGAAGAAGTAGATAATTAGGATAGGTACAAGTTTTTTCTTTAGATAGTTAGGGGAGGTTGTAGTATGCCTAGAAATCCTGGTATGACAGATGATACTATTATAAAGATGTACAAATGTGATATGTCTTTTAAAGAGATGGAATTGCTAGTTGGGCTTTCTGGTCGGGCCATACGTAACGTGATGTATAAGCATGAAGTTGAAATGAATAGAGAACAACATTCAGGACAACCAAGGAAAAATAAAGTAAACGAAAATTTCTTTAAGGTTTGGACTCATGAAATGGCATGGGTACTTGGCTTATTTGTAACTGATGGACATATGCATAATAAACTCCATAGTGTCTATTTCTCTCAAAAAGATGAACGCATTCTTCGTTTAATAGCAAAGTATATGGAAGCAGAATACGTGTTATCTTCATTTGGAAAAACTAAAACTACAGCAACTTTAATCATCAATTCTAAAGAAATAAAAAAAGATCTTGAATTATTTGGTATCACTGCAAATAAATCTTTAACACTGCCATTTCCAAGTATCCCAGAAGAATATCTCTCTTCATTTGTTAGAGGTGTAATTGATGGGGATGGATGGGTCGGACATGAAGGGTATCAAATGAACGTAACATCAGGAAGTCAAATCTTTGCTAAAGGGCTATTATCAATATTTCGATCTTGGGAATTAAAGTCTGGAATAACCGAACAGAAAAGTCAGGCTGGCAATCCTATTTATCGTATTTGGGTAAGTGGTAAAGCGGAACTTCTACGTCTTTCAGAGATAATTTATAAATGGGCTGGCACTGAAGATTTTATAGTACATAAACGAGTATACATGACACAACATTCTGGAAATCCATATTTAGATAAAGATTGTAGAGAAAATCCAATGTGGAAACTTGTTGATGGAAAAATAGTTCATACACCAATAAGTTCTAGAATATCAATTAGAACGAATATTAGTCATTCATTATTGGAAACGTTAAGAACATTAGCTTTAGAAAATAATACTTATGTGAATTATTTAATTGAAACTGGTTTGGATAGTATGATTAATAAAGAAATATCATTTCATAGAATTATCAAGCCAAAAGACCGTATTCAGTATAAAACCACAATTGATAAACAATTGCTAGATGATTTAAAAATTTTAGCAAAGAATCATCACTTATTTTTAAATGATTTAATCGAATATAGCGTACTATTTATTAATTTAAAGAACGTAAAAAGAAAAAGAAAGAAGTGATTACTCCTAATTTTTTTAAATATTTTTTAGTTGACATAATATAAATTATAGGAAGTTATATCTCATTAACAAAGTATACTTGAAACAGTGAGACAAAATAGAAAAATCGCTGAAATTTACTTAATTTCAGCGATTTGATCATTTGTATCTAATTTTATGTTTCTTTGCTTCATTTGAATTAAGAAAATGGTTGTTAATGCTAAACTGATTACACCAAAAACAACGACCATCCATTGTAAGCCTATTAAATCCAATAATGCTCCAGTTGCTAACAAAACCACTTGGAAGATCACTCGCTCTAACATATTTCGGAATGAGAAAAATCTTCCATGGAAAGCTTTTGGCATTTGCTTCTGAAAAATTGTCATGGCTGTTGGGAAAAAACATCCCACTGAGAAACCAAAAACTGCAAATGCTGTAAGTGATAAAAATGGATTGGCAGCAAATATTAATATTAACTCAGCAAACCCTATGACAAAAGCAAAAAAGAATAATATTGTACCTGTACTCCACTTTTTAGCAATAAATCTTACAACTACTGTACCTAACATAAAAGCAATTCCTTCTGCTGCGTAAATTGCTCCTTTTATAGATGCAGAATCTTGCATTTCACTAATATTGATTACTAATAAATTAAATGATCCAATAAATAACAAAGGAATTAATGTCATTACTAATGTCATCATGACCGCAGGATAGGATTTCAAAATTGGAAACACTTCCATAAATCCACCTTTTCCTGGTGCAGCAACTTTTACTAGTGCCTCTGTTCCCTCTTCCTCATCTATACGCAGCATATACGTAAAGATAAGTAAACCAACATATGCAATGATTGACATATAATAAAGTGATTCTAATGACCAATACACTAACACAACACCAGCAAGCGCTGTTCCAATGACACGCGCCATAGTGGCCACATTCATATGCCAACCATTCATTTGTAGCAACTGTTCATCTTTAACGACTAGAGGAATCGTTGCTTGCAACGCTGGAAAATAAAATGCAGCCGATATTTGAATACTGATCATAAATGCAACCATCCACCAAATAGAGCCAGTTTCAATTGCAACCAACATAAAACTAACGCTAATCATTCTTCCAAATCCAGATATTAATAATACTGTTTTTTTCTTCGATTGATCAATAACTTTACCTGCAAGAGGTCCGAATAAAATACCGGCTAGTAAACCTATGGCCATGATGACTGATTTTATGAAATCGGATGGGATTCGTTCTTGCATAAATTCCAAATTCCCTATGATTCCTGACCACAAACCAAGGCCTGCTATCAATTCACCTACTAGAATAATCCAGACATTACGATTTTTCCACATAGTATTCACTTTATATAACAAAGGAAATTATATTTGCTCCAATGTTATACCCTTTCAAGATTTCTTACTAACCTCAGTCTTCTTCAATACTTTCCATAGTCGTTCGACAGCTCCATCTTTGTCAGTATCAACAACGAATGAACCATTTGAAAAACGGTCTGATCCTCGAATTGATTTCGTATCAACCAGTTCACGAACGCCTTTTGCCGTTTCGATAATTACTTGATCGCTATCTTCTACAAACAATACACCACTTACTCTGTGAGCATTTGATTTAAGTTCACGTAAAATAGCAACACCTCTTTTAGCTCGAGTACTTTGCTCAAATTCTTTTAACGCCATTTTTTTCACGGCACCACGATGTGTTACAAAGAATATATCTCCACGAACATTTTCTGCTACGGTATTTGCATTTACCACAACATCTTCATCTTTTAAGTTGATTGCTTTGACGCCACCTGTTTTAACACCAGCTACTGGGGCTTCTTGTACACTAAATCTCACGGCATAGCCATTACGAGTCACAATAATGACATCATCTGATTCAGTTACCAAATTAATAGATATTAGTTGGTCGCCCTTTTTTAAATTCATCGCATTTAATGCGCGAGAATACCTTTGAACTTGATAGTCTGCAAGGGTTGAACGCTTAATCTGACCCAATTTAGAAATGGCTAAGATATAACTAGTCTCAGCAAAGTTATCAATTGGAACTGCTTTGATAATCGACTCATTTGAGTCAAGTGATACAATACTTGAAACATGTTGACCTAAGTCCTTCCAACGGATATCAGGTAGTTCATGTATCGGTTGATAAATATAATTCCCTAAGTTTGTAAATAATAGTATATGGTGTTGAGTATTCATCACGGACTCGAATAATAGATAATCTGACTCTTTCATTGCGAAGTCTTTACCGTTTGAAGCTCCATATGAACGCGTACTTGTTCGTTTAACATATCCGTCTTGTGTCACAGTGACAACGACTTCTTCACTTGGAATTAAGACATCAAGAGTTAATTTTATTTCTTCTATTTCATTTTCAATGATTGATCTCCGAGGCTCGGCAAATTGCTTGCGAATAGCTTGCATCTCTTGCTGAATGACTTTAATTAAAACAGATTCATTATTTAGAATCCCTAATAATTCAGTAATTGTTTTTTGAAGAGCTGCCTCTTCATTTCTTAAATCTGTAATATCTGTGTTTGTAAGCCTATAAAGTTGAAGAGACACAATCGCTTCTGCTTGCGGTTCAGTAAAAGAAAATTCACGTATTAAATTATTTTTCGCATCACGCTTGTCCTGAGATCCACGAATGGTTTTAATGACCTCATCCAAAATAGATAAAGCTTTCATTAACCCTTCTACTATATGAATACGATCCTTTGCTTTTTGTAAATCGAATTCAGAACGTCTTGTTACAACATCTTTTTGATGTCCAATATAGGCATCTAGTAATACTGGAAGTGTCATCATTGTTGGACGACGATTATGAATGGCAATCATATTAAAATTGTAAGCAATTTGCAAATCTGTGTTTTTGAATAAAAACTGAAGAATGCCTTTTGCATCTACTTCTTTTTTCAATTCAATTACGATTCGTAAACCAGTTCGGTCAGACTCATCTCTGACATCTGCAATACCATCTAAGCGCTTATCTAAACGTTGGTCATCGATTTTTCTGATTAGAACAGACTTATTTACTTCATAAGGAATCTCAGTGATAACAATTTGTTGTTTACCACCTTTAAGGGGTTCAATATCAGCCTTTGAGCGAACAACAATTTTCCCTCTACCAGTTTCATATGCTTTTTTGATCCCATCAATCCCTTGAATAATACCACCTGTAGGAAAATCAGGTCCTTTTAATACCGTCATTAAATCTTCTATAGAAGATTCAGGATTATCCATTCTCATTAATACGGCATCTAACACTTCATGCAGTGCATGAGGTGGCATATCTGTTGCATACCCTGCTGATATACCCGTTGCACCGTTAACTAATAGGTTTGGGAAACGCGCAGGCAATACTGTAGGTTCTAATTCTGAGTCGTCAAAGGTTTGCACCATATCAACTGTTTGTTTCTGTAAGTCTCGCAACATTTCACCAGAAATAGCAGACAAACGAGCTTCTGTATAACGCATGGCAGCTGGTGGATCTCCATCTACAGATCCGTTGTTCCCGTGCATTTCAATCAACATATGGCGTACTTTCCAATCTTGACTCATACGCACCATAGCTTCATAAACGGAACTATCACCATGAGGATGATAATTACCAATTACATTACCTACTGTTTTAGCCGATTTACGAAATGGTTTTTCATTAGTATTACCTTCATGGAACATCGCATATAAAATTCTACGTTGAACCGGTTTTAAGCCATCTCGCGCATCTGGTAAAGCTCTATCTTGAATAATATATTTACTATAACGGCCAAATCGGTCACCGATGACTTCTTCTAATGGCAGATCTTGATAACGTTCGATTTGTGTCATTCTGAATCCCCCTCGGCATGGATGAGTTCATTCTCTAGAATATTGGTGTCCTCATCTAATCCAAAATTAACATTTGCTTCTATCCAACGTCTTCTAGGTTCTACTTTGTCACCCATTAAAGTTGTAATACGTCTTTCAGCGCGAGCATCATCATCAATCTCTACTCGAATTAACGTTCTTGTATCAGGATTCATCGTTGTTTCCCATAATTGTATGGCATTCATTTCACCTAAACCTTTATATCGTTGAATCAAGTAACCTTTGCCAATTTTAATAATTGCGGCTTCTAACTCGGCTTCTGTCCAGGCATAAATTAGTACTTCTTTCTTTCCTACACCCTTATATACTTTGTATAGAGGCGGCAACGCTATATAAACTTTTCCAGCTTCTATCAAAGGTTTCATATATCGATAAAAGAATGTTAAAAGTAAAACTTGAATATGTGCCCCATCAGTATCTGCATCTGTCATGATTACTATTTTATCGTAGGCTATATCTGGTACGGAAAAATCTGCACCAACTCCCCCACCAATTGCATGGATGATGGTCGAGATTTCTTCGTTTTTCAAAATATCTGCCAGTTTCGCTTTTTCTGTATTGATGACTTTTCCTCGTAAAGGCAAGATTGCTTGGAAAGTACGGTCACGTCCTTGTTTTGCAGAACCACCAGCAGAATCTCCCTCTACCAAATAAAGTTCGTTTTTTGCAGCGTTACGCGATTGTGCTGGTGTTAACTTACCAGATAGTATCGAACTTGCTTTTTTAGATTTCTTTCCGCTTCGTGCTTCTTCACGCGCTTTACGAGCGGCTTCCCGTGCTTGTTGAGCACGAATCGCTTTACGTACAAGTGAAGCACTTAACTCCGCATTTTCTTCTAATACATACAGAAGTTTCTCAGATACCACAGCATCAACAATAGTTCTCGCTTCACTAGTTCCTAATTTACTCTTCGTTTGTCCTTCAAATTGAAGAATAGCTTCAGGTATACGAACCGATATTATCGCAGCAATTCCTTCGCGAATATCTGCACCTTCTAAGTTCTTATCTTTTTCTTTTATTAAATTAGTTTTCCGAGCATATTCATTAAAGACACGTGTTAGTGCAGATTTTGCTCCGGTTTCATGCGTACCGCCGTCTCTTGTTCTTATATTATTTACAAATGATAAAATTGTCTCGGAATAACCATCATTAAATTGAAAAGCAAATTCTACTTCAATATCAACTTGTTCACCTTCTACATAGGCGACTGGATGTAAGACATCTTTTTCTTCATTCAAATAAGAGACGAATGCTTTAATTCCAGTTTCGTAAAAGAATACATCTTGCGTGCCGTTCCGCAAGTCATTTAACTCAATTTTTAAACCTTTTAATAAAAAAGCTGATTCACGTAATCGTTCACTAATAGTTTCATAGTTGTATTTAGTTACAGAAAAGATCTTCGAGTCTGGTAAGAAATGAATAGACGTTCCCGATTCTTTTGTTGTACCAATATGCTCAAGTGTGGTGACGGGGTTTCCACCATTTTCAAATCGCTGACGATATTTCTTCCCATCGCGATGGATCGTTACTTCTAAAAATGATGATAATGCATTGACAACTGACGCTCCAACACCGTGCAGTCCACCACTTGTTTTATAACCACCTTGGCCGAACTTTCCTCCAGCATGAAGTACAGTAAAGATGACTTCTGGAGTTGGTTTTCCTGTTTTATGTATACCAGTAGGCATCCCACGTCCAAAATCTCGAACACTGATACTTTGATCTTCATGAATATTTACAACTATATGATTGCCATATCCTGCTAAAGTTTCGTCCACTGAGTTATCAACAATTTCGTATACTAGATGATGTAAACCTCTAGCATCTGTTGAACCGATATACATCCCTGGACGTTTTCGAACAGCTTCTAGTCCTTCGAGTACTTGAATTGCATCGTCATTATATGATGTTAATGATTGATTTTTCGTCAAATCGTTCTCCTCCAAAAAACAAACAGATGTACTCATTGTATAGAATGAAAGTCACCTTTGCAATGAGTCTAGTTCTTTATTACAGGATTTTCAAGTGAAATATTTATTATATTAAAGTTCTCGTAAAGCTTTAATGTTGGTTGTGACAGGTTCAGACAAATGATAAACTAGTTGTACATATTAAGAGTACGTACTAAATTTAAAGGGGCACTATTATGAGCACAGTTATTCTATTATTATTAGCTTATTTGCTAGGATCAATTCCTTCAGCATTATGGATTGGAAAACTTTTTTATAAAACAGATATTAGAAAACTAGGTAGTGGAAATTTAGGTGCAACAAATACATTTCGAACTTTAGGTATGAAAGCAGGTTTAATCGTTTCGATTTTGGACATTTTAAAAGGAACAGTTGCAACATTGTTACCGTTGCTTCCTTTCTTTGTTGATACGGGCATTCACCCGCTCATTTTAGGGGTTGTCTCAGTCATTGGTCATATGTTCCCAGTCTTTGCTAACTTCAAGGGTGGTAAAGCCGTGGCGACCTCTGGTGGCGTTCTCTTAGCATATCATTGGCCTATATTCGTTTTAATGCTAGTCTCCTTCTTTATTGTGTTAAAAATATCAAAAATGGTTTCTCTTACATCAATGGTTCTAGGTGTAATCGCACTCACTTATACCTTGCTATATAACTTCTTCTATAAAGTTGATATACCTTTATTAATCGTTATCGTTTTATTATCGTCATTTATTTTATATCGTCATCGCACAAACATTGCCCGAATAAAAGCAGGAACTGAGCCAAAAGTAAAGTGGATGTAAGATTAAATAACACGAAAGGCGGAAGTTCACGTGAAAATTGTTATATCTGAAGAAGCAATGAACTGGTTTAAGGAAGAAATGGAAACAAAGTCAGGAGAATATATTCATTTTTATGCTCGCTATGGAGGGTCAAGCCAATTGCACGATGCGTTTTCACTAGGTGTTACGAAAGAACAACCATTGGATCTTTCAGTAGAACAAATAGAAGATCGTATTCATTTCTATATTGAAGAGCGAGATTTATGGTATTTTGATGGACATGATTTACACGTAAACGTCGACACTAAAATAAATGAACTCACATATTCATATCAAAAATAATCCACTTAGAGTATTTACTCATAAGTGGGTTTTATTTTTGTGAAAATCGTTGCAATTGATCCATCATACCTTCCTTTTGCATGATTGTTTCTTGAAAATGTCCAAATAAATCGAAATGTGGATAGTCTTTTTTATAATCAATCCACTCGGGTTTTAATCCATATTGATTTCCCCACCTAATCAATCTATCAATATCTGAACAACCAACTTTCGTAACCGTTCTACATCCAGGGAATCGTTCATCTAACCAATAATGAGTCAGAAAAGCAATTTCCCCCCTACCGACTGCCTTTTTCCAAGATTCTAATTCTGTACGTTTTATTCCAAAAGCCATTAGATTTTTACCCTTGCAATTTCCGTATATTTAGCATCCCATTCAGCGTCCACTTTTCTTAGTGACACAGGACGAAAATTTTCTTTTTTCACCACTACATGTTCAGACTTAGCTGTTGACGCTACGGTCCCGTCGGTGTGTAATATTTCATATCCATATGTAGTCCGGAGTTTGCCATGAGATTCTACCCAGGTTCGAACAATTGCTTTCTGGCCGTATTTCATCGATGCTTTATATTTAATCGTCAAATCCGTAACAGGAGATATGTAGCCTTCTTGTTCTAATCCCGCATACGTGAATCCTAGATCTTTTATTAATTGTGTGCGACCAATCTCCATCCATACTAAATAATTGGCATGATAGACAACACCCATTTGATCTGTTTCGGCATAACGAATTTCAATTTCTTTTTCACTAACAAACATAATTTAGTCACCTCAAATTACATTATACAAAAAATTCTATTAAATTTCATAATTGAAATGACATTACTCCTGAATATAGTCAAAAAAACCTTAAGAGAAATCTTTCTCCTAAGGTTTTAAGTATATTAATTGCTTTTTATTTATCTTTCCAACATGGGTTTTAGGTAATTCTTCTAAAATAACAAAAGTTTTGGGGACTTTAAAGCCAGCTAAAAAATTCCGACAATGTTCAATCAATTGTTTTTCCGAAAAACAATCCGGATCTGTAAGTGATACAAATGCAGTAACTGCTTCTCCCCATTTCACATCAGGAATCCCAATAACAGCCGCTTCTTTAATCATCCTATGTTGAATGAGGCAATGCTCAATTTCTTGAGGATACACATTTTCCCCACCCGTTAATATCATGTCTTTCTTTCGTCCTACAATGTAATAATCACCATCAGCATCCATTTTGGCTAAATCGCCAGTTTTTAACCATTCGTCATGCATGACATCCTCTGTTTCTTTTTCATTTTGCCAATAGCCTGTAAAAACATGTTTACCTCGGATCCACAGTTCCCCCACCTCATTAATGGCTACAGGTTGATTCATTTCAGAAACAATTTCCGTATCCACTAACTGCATATTCTTACCTACTGAACCTCTCTTAATCTTTGCAACATTTGCATCAATCACAAAATTATTGGGTCCCGCTTCTGAAAGACCATATCCTTCTTTAAAAGGTAATCCTTTTTTTTCGAATTGTTCATAGATAGTAATAGGACAAGGAGCACCTCCAGATAAAAAAAATCTCACATCTGGAAAATCACTATTTTTAAATTTCTCAGTTTGCGTCATCACTTGATACATTGTTGGTACAAACAATGAAATTGTCGCTTTACGTGTAAGTATTTCTTCTAGCGCTTGATCTCCATCAAAACGATCACCTATGACTACTGTACCACCAGCCATTAAGATAGGAATTGACAATGCATTCAGACCACCCGTATGAAATAAAGGCATATACGTAACCGTGCAATCTGTATCAGAAAGTCCCCAGCTCACAATCGTATTCAGTGCATTCCAATTTACGTTGTTATATGAAAGTTGTACTCCTTTAGGTTTACCTGTGGTACCGCCTGTGTAAATTATCATCCATGGCTCATCTGCCGAAACAGAAGTTACTTCGATTGCCTCAACAGTAAGTGATATATGTACTTCACGGTTTATTATTCTTTTAATACTTAATGATGATGACAGCACTTCATAAGAATGATCGGTTATTAGAATGGCTGGTTCACAATTAGTGATAATTTCTATAAGTTCGATAGGACTTAACCTGAAATTTAAGGGTACGTATATATATCCTTTCAATCCACATGCAAATAAAATGGCAAGTAACTCGGGGTGATTGGCAGCTAGAATCGCAACTCGATCACCTGGCTTTAACTTTTCAAGTGATAATCGATGGACCCACTCTTGAATTAATTTTACGAATTGAGCATAGGTCCATTGTTGACCACTATCTATATCGATACAGGCTAAGTTAGAAGGGGCCATTTTTGCACGTTTTAAAAACCAGGTTTGATCGTTATACATTGGTTCCCTTCCTTCCTTTTTTTACATCATTATTCCGCCATCAACATGAAGTACATGACCGTGTACATAATCCGATTCTGATGAGGCTAGAAATAGATAGGCATTTGCTATATCTTTTGGTGTAGCTAATCGTTGCAAAGCAATAGTTAATGTCATTTTCTCAATGATATTGTCTGGCATTTTATCCACCATAGCAGTCCGTGTAAATCCTGGAGCAACCGCGTTTACATTGATTCCTTTTCGACCTATTTCCTTTGCCAATGATTTAGTCATCCCAATTACTGCTGCTTTAGAGGCTGCATAATTCGTTTGACCAAAATTTCCATAGACACCACTTACGGAAGAAGTGTTAATTATCTTCCCTTTTCCTTTTTCGATTAAGTGGGGAAGTACACTTTGCGTACAGTAAAAGACTCCATTTAAATTGACATCTAAGACTTGTTGGAAATCGGCAGGATCCATTTTACTAAATATCGCATCTCTTGTTATTCCGGCATTATTAACTAAAATATCAATCCCTCCATACCTTTCAATGGAATGATCAATTAATGTCTGTACACTTTCACGATCCGCAACATTTACTTGTATAAACGTGACGTCATATCCCTGTTCATTTAAATGACTAGCAGCTGCTATCCCTTTAACTTCATCATAATCAGCAATAATGACTTGAGCTCCTTCTTCCGCAAAACGTTCCACTGCTGCATATCCAATTCCATTTGCACCACCAGTGATAATGGCAACATTATTTTTTAAACGCAAAGAAAGACCCCCTATCTTAAAAATTCTTCAATATGTTTTGTTAATTGTGGTAAATCATCGATAAGCGGTGAGTGGCCTGCATTTGTTAACGGAATATATGTCACGATATCTCCAAGGTCTTCAACTATTTCGAGTGTCATTTGTTCAGTAATCACATAATCACGATCTCCTCTTAACACTAATACCGGGATTGAGATATTTTCCGCCATGTTCGATCCTTCAATTAACCCATTATGGATCCCGCTTATATTAAAACTATTTAAAGAATAATAGACATCCGCTAAATTCCGTTGCGTTAACATATCCGTTACATATTCTTCGTATTTTGTTTCATTTGGTTGTTTATGAGTGTAGATTAACGCATTCCACACAGATTTTAATCCGTCTCGGTTGTTTGTATCATATAAACCTTGAATAGCTTGTGTTTTTCCTGCATCACTTTCTACATCTTCAATAGTTTGCAAACGTGTTAGCAAGTCGGGCGTCCCGTCCTCATTCGTTCCATAGAATGGATACCCACGAGTTGACGCAGATGCCAAAAGGACAAGTTTTTGGCACCGACCGGGAAACTCGGCAACGAATTGCATACAAATTGCACCACCAGTTGACCAGCCTACTAAATGAAATGTATTAAGCCCTAATTTTTCTACAAACCCTTTTAAATCATGAGTAAAGTCAGCAATTCCTTGAATACGAGTATGATAACTCGATTCTCCAAAACCTCTTAGGTCGGGTGCATACAATTTATATTTGGAATCTATATCATCTATCAAGATATCCCAATGCTTAGATGATGTCATATTTCCATGAACGAGTATAACCACTTGTTCTCCACCATCCCGCTCACGATAAGAAATAGTTTCCCCGTTATCTAGTAACACTTTTTGCATTGCCATGTATATTTCCTCCTTATCTTGAACCCCAATTTATTGTTGTGGCTCCCCAGGCATAGCCGATACCCGCACTAACTAATACTACAATGTCTCCTTGTTTCAGTTTTCCTTGTTGTTCTGCAAGCTGCAAAGAAATGATTTGATCCATTTGACCAATATGGCCGTATTCATGTAAGTAAATGGACTGATTTTCCGATAACCCAAGTTCATGTAACACGAAATCATGTGCTGATTTTTTCATGTGAAGAATCGATAGATACGAAATATCTTGTTCTGAATACCCGCTCTTCGCCAAAGAATGTCTAATAACTTGTAAAAAGTTCTGCATAGATTTTTGTTCCAGACGCTTTTTCATACCATCCGGATCTAACACATCAAGTCTATATGCCCCTGTCGCTAATAACTCTGCTGTTAAGGGTGTTTTTGTACCCCCTACTGGAACCACAACATCTTCAGAAAACGATCCATCAGTCATTATGTCTGATTCAAGGACAATATTTGCATCATGATTTTTGTGTAAAATCATTGCTGCTCCACCTGCACCCAGATTAAACATAAATCGTGTTCTGTCATTTGAATAATCAATAAAGTCTCCATTTCTATAACCACCTGCTAACAGGACAGTCTTTATTGAATCGTCGGATAACATTAAACTCTTCGCTAATTTTAAAGCTAAAATCGTCGTACTACATCTTAGTGAGATATCAAAACTCCATGCATGAAAAGCACCAATTTCTTCTTGTATCTTAATTGCCGCAGTCCATAATGGATATTCTTTATGCTCTTCACCAATGTAAATGATACAATCGATAGATTTCGGGTCAATCTGACCTCTTTCAAGTGCGTTTTGAGCTGCCCATATTGCCATTTGTACGGTATGATCATTTGGTCCAGGAATGGGTTTTTTGGTAATCCCCATTTTCTCTTTGACAACCTGTAAGGGTACTCCAGAGGAGGTTGCAATTTCTTCGGCGGACATAAATTGAGAAGGGATGTACACACCAGTACTAACGATTCCAATATGCATTATGATTCCCCCTTCGAATTCGATGGTTTTTCTTCTACTACACGTGGTTTTTTCCTTTTATGAAAAGCTTGTCGTATCGTTCCAACAATACCTGATGGAAAGAAGATTACCGCTAATATATAGAGAATTCCAAAGAAAATAATCCAACGTTCAAAAATTGGATAGTCCTTCGCAAGACCTGACAAGTAGTGTTGGGATAACTCTATTACCCCAGCACCTATTATAGGTCCAATGAGTGTGCCAACACCTCCAATGATTGTCATTAATAAGGCATCTAATGTAATATCCATCGTCAAGACGCTGGTATTAACAAATCGCAAACTTATTGCGTAGAGTGCCCCTGCTAAACTCGCAACAACACCAGCGACAATCGATGCAATTACTTTGTAATGAAGTACTTTGTAACCTAATGATTTGGTTCGTTGTTCATTTTCACGAACAGCTACTAATACGTGCCCAAGTGGAGATTGAACAAATCGTCGGAGCAAAATATAGACCACAACTAAACACACTAAGACGACTAGATAGAAAACCATACGATCTTTAAAAACTTCAGGTGCACGAAATGTAAAACCGTCATTTCCTGAAGTTAAACTACGCCATTTTTCAGCCAGAACTAAAAATAATCCAGATAGAGCAAGCGTTAACATGGCGTAGAAATGACTCTTTAAGCGTAAAGTCAATAACCCCACGATAAAGCTGATAATACCTGCAATGACCATACCTGTAGCAATTGATAATATAAAAACACCTACAGTTGGTTCTACGCGGTCTAACATTACGGCTGTGGTATATGCACCAATTCCAAAAAACATCGCGTGCCCAAAAGAAACAATACCCGTATAACCTAGTAAAATATCATAACTCATTGCGAGAATCGAAAAAATGAAAATCTGTGTTAAAAGTATTGTCCATGTCCTTGAGTCTGTAACAAAAGGGAAGATAAACAACACAATGACAATGATGGTCAGGAAAATATTGTTCCATTGGTATTTTGTAGTCATCACTTCACCCCTTTACTCTAAATAATCCTTGCGGACGGAAAATTAATACGATTGCCATAATCATCATATTTACTGCTAACGAAAGAGAAGGAACATAGTAAGCCATATAGCTTCCTGTCAAGCCAACTAAAACAGCTGCTAACAATGATCCAGGAAAACTTCCCATTCCACCGATTACTACTACAATGAAACCTAAGATGGCAAATTCCATGCCCATTTCTGCATATATAACACCAGAATACGGTGCCATCAAAGCACCACCAAGAGATGCCAAAACTGCTCCAGCAATAAATACGTATAGAAATACATTATTTATATTAATACCGAGTGTTTTAACCATTTCCTTATTCATAACACCTGCACGAACAATTAAACCAATTTTCGTTTTCTTAAGAATGTATTGAAAAATACCGAAAACAAGGAAGCCTACAATGATAATGAACACACGGTATTTAATTATAATTACATCCCCAAATTCCCAGCTACCAACAAAGTAAGGTGGAGTTTTAGCAGCAATTTGATTTGGACCAAACACCACTTTTAACATTTCAGTTAACACGAGCATAAAACCTAATGTTATTAATATTTGTTGGACGTGATTGCCATAAACAGGCTTGATTATTAGCTTTTCGGTAATGAATCCGAGGATTATCCCGGTTAATATGGCACCTAAAATGGCTATTACAAAGCTTTCCGTAAGTGAATAAAACCAAACCGAAGAATAGGCACCCCACGCAAATAATCCACCATGTGCAAAGTTAAGTACGTCCATCAAACCAAATATCAACGTTAAGCCAGCAGCTAAAAGGAAGATTAACATACCCGTGGCTAGCCCATTTATGGTCAAATTCAAGAGTAGTTCCATGACTGTTCCTCCTTATCCTATCCCTAAATATTTACGCTTTATTTGTTCATCTTGTATTAAATCTTGCATCATTCCCGAATGGACAGTTTCACCATCATCTAAGAGTGTGTATGTATCACCAATTCGGCTTGCCATCATGAAATTTTGTTCGACCAATACGATGGTTGTTTGTTTTTTCATATCAATAATGGCTTCCATCACTTTTTCTATCACAATAGGTGCAAGACCTTTTGATGGTTCATCTATAAGGAGAAGTTGACTATTGCCTACAAAGGCACGTGCCATAGCTAGCATTTGTTTTTGACCGCCTGATAAAAGACCACCGTCTTTTTTCCAGAATGTTTTTAAGTCTGGAAATAAATCTAATACATAGTCCTGCTTTCGCATGGTTACTTCATCTTCATTGCGCATAGCCACTTTCATATTTTCTTCAACGGTCAATGTTGCAAAAATGCCTTGATCTTCTGGAACATAGCCAATCCCACTATTCGCAATTACATGAGTTGGTTTTTTTGTAATCTCTTGTCCCTTAAACGTAATGCATCCTTTCGTAGCAGGTGTTAAACCTAATATTGTTTTAAGTGTGGTTGTTTTTCCTGCTCCATTACGACCAAGTAATACACTGACTTCTCCTTCCTTTGCTTCAAAATTTACGCCTTGTAAAATATGATATTGTCCGATATAAGTGTGAACCCCTTCAACTTTTAGCATTGTGTTCATCGTATAAGCCTCCTAGGTAAGCATTTTGTACCATTTCATTTTGCATAATTTCTGTAGGAGTTCCGTCAGCTAAAAGCTTGCCATTAAACAACACCATGATAGAGTCAGATAAATCTAAAATCATATCCATTTTGTGTTCAATTAATAGAATTGTTTTGTTTCCTTTTTCCTTTATTTTTCTAATGACTTCTAATATCGCGGGTACTTCTTCAAGTGACATACCTGCGGTCGGTTCATCTAACAATAATACTTCCGTATCTAAAGCTAGTAACATCGCAATCTCAAGTTTACGTTTTTCACCATGAGATAATTGACTTGCAACTACATGTTTTTTTGTATGGAGTAAAACAAGTCCTAGCAACTCTTCAGCTTTTTGAATTAGAGATGGGTATCCTGAAATATGACGAATCATCTGATAGCGAATTTTTTCTTTGGACTGTACGGCTAAACGAACATTTTCGAGTACGGTTAAATTAGGAAACACATTCGTAATTTGAAAGGAACGTCCCAGTCCTTTACGTGTCCGATCAACAGATGAAAAACGGGACATATCTTCACCTTTGAAATAAACTTTTCCTTCTGATGGTTTTAATTCTCCACTAATTAAATTAAAGAACGTTGTCTTCCCAGCTCCGTTAGGTCCAATAATTGATTTAAATTGATTTTCAGTCATTTCGAAATTAATGTGATCAACAGCTGTATGTCCACCAAAACGAATGGTTAAGTTTTCGGTTTTTAATATCGTTGTCATGGGTTTCATCCTTTCTTCCAGCCCTCTCCATATGCAAGACTAGTTCTCAAACATGGAGAGAGACAGACCTGAATGAACAGGCCGTCTCACTATTTATTTGAGTCAATTTCATAATAAAGAATCTAGTAATAATATCCGAACAAAGTTGATTCCGCTCCATGCGGACGCTTTC